>CAJXOV010000627.1 GCA_913057815.1 uncultured Flavobacteriales bacterium | reverse complement strand
GAGATGTAGAGAGGTCTCGTGGGCTCGGAGATGTGTATAAGAGACAGATTACAGGAACTCTAAACTCTTCGGAGTTGCTATTTAACAATCGTCTTACCTCAAATGGAGGATTTGAGACTACTACAGGAGAAGGAGTCCATTCTATTTATGCAGCTAACTTTTGGATTGGAGGTTTAACACAAAATGATGAGTTAAAACTAGCGGCCGGAACTTATAATTCTAGTGGTACAGATTTTTACAATGGTCCTCTTTCTAATGGATCAGCTGAAGTTTCTAATGAGGATTGTGGTGAGTATGATAGATTTTTTAGCATTTGTGAATACGAAAGCTTAAGGCACTTAGAATATTTTGATTGTCTATCTGACCCTAATTGTGATCCAAGTATTAATTTTCCTTCAGGGTATTCTATACCTGAATCAATTATTTATTATCCAGCTCATGGAGATGTTAATCTACAACAAGATTTTCTTCTAGCTCCTTTTTATGATTATGACAGTGATGGAACTTACAGTCCTGAAGATGGAGATTGTCCATTATTCAGCTCTATGACTGATGATCTGGAATGTTCTACCTGCCAGGCACTTTCTGGACATAAAGCTACTTTCTGGATCACAAATGACAAAGGAAGTCTTCATTTCGAATCAAACGGAGATGCTTTAGGAATAGAAATGCATAATGTGGTTTACGGTTTTTCATCAACTGGATCATTAAACGACATCATTTTTCACCAAAAGAAACTGATGAACAAAGGCACTATAGACCTTACAGAAACTTACATGGGTTATTGGGTTGATTTTGACTTAGGAAATTCCAACGATGATTTAATTGGATGTGACATCAACCGAAATCTAGCATATGTGCACAATGCTGATCAAATAGATGAAGCCTCAAACTCATCAGCTGGATATGGTGAAAACCCTCCTGCGGCTGGTCTGCTTTTACTTGAAGGGGTAAACACACAAACCCCAGAACCGGAAGAGTTAAAGCTTACCAACTTTACTTCTTTTAGCTCAGGAATAAACGAAGATCCTCAAACTTCCAATCATTACTACAATTATTTAAAATCAACGAATCAATCTGGAGTACCAACTGTTTTCCCTGGAACTGAAGAAACAACTAATTGGATGTTTGGAGGGGATACATATCCTGATTCTAAAAACACATGGAATGATAATTTCTCAAGCGACAAAAGAGCATTGGCAAGTTCTGGCCCATTTGATCTAAACAGTGGAGATGTACAATGCATAACGAATGCTTATATCCACTCCTATTCAGACTCAGAAGAAACCAGTGCTGTAGAGAAGCTTTTTGAAATATCTGATGAAGCACAACTGAGTTTTGAGAATTGTTTTGATTGTGTAGCTCCTTTAGCATCAATTCAGTTAACACATGTGGGTGATTTTGCTTACGACTTTCACAATATAGCTACTGGAGATGAGTACCTATGGGATTTTGGAGATGGAACATCTTCAACTTCTGTAGCTCCTGGGAAAATATTTTCTTCTGGGCAGGATTATTTAGTCACTTTTACTGTAACTAATGCCTGTGGTTCAGACACGGATACATTCTTGTTGACTGCTACTACTCTAGTTATTCCTCAACAAATTGTGGATCTGGAGTTAACCGTTTTCCCAAATCCTGCACATAACAGCTTAAATCTTCAATCTTCATTCTATTTATCATTGGATTACCAAATCATTGATAATTTGGGAAGAACTATTCTAGAGAATACGACATCCACAAATGAACAAATTGACATTTCTAATCTAGTTCAAGGACATTATGTTCTTCGAGCTAACTCCCAAGGATCTGAAAAAATTTATGTAAAACAATTCTTTAAACTAGACTAATGCATTAACGAAGATATTTTCAGGCAGAAGCCTCACTCATATTGTTGAGTGAGGCTTTTCCTTTTAGATCACAGAAATTAACATTTCAAGGGTGCCAGTTATGCATATGTATCTGTCTCTTATACACATCTGACGCTGCCGACGAATAGAGAG
>CAJXOV010000626.1 GCA_913057815.1 uncultured Flavobacteriales bacterium | reverse complement strand
ATATAATCTATCCTTCTTCCCGAAGGAGTTGTGAATATATTCTTACTTATGTACCCACCATTTTGAGTACGTAATAACTCAATATATGATTTAGGATATATCTTTCCAGATTCATTTTCCAGACTATTCAATAACTCTTCATCTAATACCGATGGAAAGTGTTCTGCTTCAACTTCTGCCCAAAAATCTTCTTTCATATCTATTGGCTACAACGTCCTTTGTGTATGGCGTGTCAATTCGATGATTCGTGCATTTCGCACGAAGGATTGATTTGACCAGGAGCCATCATCGGGTTGATTCGCTATACATGTCGTTGATGTACGTTTTGCAAGTTAAGATAAAGTTATTTAGAGATTTAAAGTTCCCTAGATGATTAAGAATTCATAATCCCTTCTTGGTTATCTATGCTTTCATCATGCACTGCTCTAAGATAATTAGTGATGAATTCTGTACTCAGTCCATGCTTTTCAGCTTTTTCCAGAGATTCAGAGAATATTCGGTTCCATCGCTCATCCTGCAGAATAGTAATGCCTTCTTTCTTTTTAAATTCTCCTATTTGTTTCACCACTTTCATTCTTTCAGAAAGGAGAGTGAAAAGCCGTTCATCAATAGCGTCTATTTCAGTTCTCCATTGTTTAATGGCTTGCTCATATTCAGGAGTAGTAAAATCTCTTTCTCTAAGTACCAGTGAATCTATAAGCTCAGAATAAACCTCAGGAATTATCTGCTGCGCAGCATCACTCCACGCATCATCAGGAGTGATGTGAGATTCTATCATCAATCCATCGAAATTCAAGTCCATAGCTTTCTGCGCTACGCGTAATAATAAATCTCTTCTACCACAGATATGGCTCGGATCATTGATCAGCGGAATATCTGGCCTCAGTCTTCTCATTTCTATAGGAAGCTGCCACAGAGGTTTATTTCTGTAAATACTCTGGCTATAATCCGAAAACCCTCTGTGAATTCCTGCTAGTTGAGTAATTCCTGCCTTCTCGAACCGCTCTATTCCACCTAGCCATAGAGCTATGTCAGGGTTGATAGGGTTCTTCACCATAATAGGAATATCCACACCAGTTACAGCATCAGCTATATCCTGAACAGAAAATGGATTTACCGTAGTTCTAGCTCCTACCCACAGCACATCTACGCCATGTTTCATGGCTAGTTCAGCATGTTTGGAATTAGCTACTTCTACACAGGTTTTAAGTCCAGTCATTTCCTTGGCTTTAGCTAACCATGGTAACCCAACTTTCCCGACTCCTTCGAAGGAATTAGGGCGGGTTCTGGGTTTCCAAATCCCTGCTCTCAGCATATCTATTTTTCCAGTAGCTTTAAGTCTAACAGCGGTTTCTATCACCTGCTCCTCAGTCTCAGCACTACACGGGCCAGCTATTAAGAAAGGGCTTTTTTCTGCTGACTTTTTGAATAAAAATGATTCTTTCATGCTTTCAAAGACAGTTAAGTTAATTGACAATTGACAATTGATAATTGTCAATCCCAAAATTAACGGCAAACTTAAAATTAGATTTCACGATTCGATTATTTCTTGAGTTTTTGTCTAGATGTTTTTATAATGCTGGTCAGGAGTTTTATCAACTCTAAGTTTTCAGAGCTAAAGGTGTCAAAGGTTTCCTTTTTTATGTAGTTAGTTTCATGCAGTAGGATAATCCAGTATTCAGTTTCATTCGCTTCTTTTAATGAGATAGATAGTTTATGAATAAAGTCTTTTAAACTTTCAGCCTGTTCAGCTTCTCTTACTAATGCACCTATAGCAGTTCCAGAACGTAGTAATTGCTTCGATAAGACAAATTCCTTTTCTTCTTGAAGCCATTTGCACAGCTTAACCACTTTAATAGCAAAAGCCAGACTTTTATCTCTGATAGGATTGTTTTTTTTCATTAAAAAGGAAAATTTCTACGACATAAGCCAAATACATTTCCGAAATTATCAATTATCAATTATCAATTATCAATTATCAATTATCAATTATCAATTATCAATTAT
>CAJXOV010000625.1 GCA_913057815.1 uncultured Flavobacteriales bacterium | reverse complement strand
ATAATAGGATCTTTTCTCCTTTGAGGAATCTCTACTTGAATTATTTCTTTTCCTAATCTACCATTTGCACGAGCAGCTGCTGCTTTAGCTTGACTCCAAGCAGCAAATCTATCTTGGTCTTCTCTAGAAATCCCGTATTTCTCTACTAGGTTCTCAGCTGTCACACCCATTCCGTCTACTCCATATATTTTTTCTAAAGCAGGGTTAATAAACCTCCACCCGAAGCTTGAGTCGAACATTTGTGCATCTCTTCCGAATGGCTTAGAAACTTTAGAAATCACCCATGGTCCTCTAGTCATATTTTCCACACCTCCTGCTATGAACACATCTCCTTCACCTAGTTTTATAGCTCTAGAAGCATGAACTGCTGAAGCCAATCCTGAGCTACAAAGCCTGTTCACCGTTTCTCCTGGAACAGAATAAGGAAGTCCAGCTAAAAGTAAAGACATCCTGGCTACGTTTCTGTTATCCTCTCCGGCCTGATTCGCACATCCTAGTATTACATCTTCAATTCCCGCTGGGTCTAAAGAAGGATTTCTGCGTAGCAATTCACGAATAGGAATAGCTCCTAAATCATCTGTTCTTACTGGAGCTAATGTTCCTCCAAAATTTCCAATTGGTGTTCTAATACCATCTACGATGTATGCATCTTTCATAGTGCAAAAATGGTCAATTTTAAACAAACAATAATGACAAAATAGTTACTATGAATAATCCTTATAAAGGTTATTGATAACCACTCTAGAACGAATGAAAATCGAACTTAAGATTTAATGAATCTTCCGCTTAATAGTTTTGAAGATGAGAATTCAATTTGAAAAACAAACAATCCAGAAGATAATCCAGAGCTATCTATAAACACTAGGTCATTCGTTAGCCCTCTGCTTTCCTTTATTTTCCTTCCTTGTGAATCATATACTTTTAAAGTAACAGCTTCATTATTTGGATTATCAAATTTAATAAACACCTCCCCTATAGCTGGCTGTGGAAATATTGTATACTCATCCAACAACCGTATGACATTTATGGATAAATCCAAAGATTTACCGGTTGATCCTAAGATTAATCGATACAGGTTTATATTAGAAAAATTAGGCGAATCATCTATTATACTATAATGCTCGGCAAACTCTGAGCCGCCACATACCCCTTGAATTATTCCAGCAGTTTCATATTGTAAATCACCTTTTAAACGTCTTTCTAAAGTAACACCGTTACAGGAAGCTCCTCCTTTAATAGTTAAACTAGCCACTACAGTGTTTCCACTTTGAACTAATGTAAATGTTTCTAGTACTTGACTCTCCTGTGCACTAACTGAAGAAATAAAGCACACAAAAGCCAACGCTAAAGATTGAACCAATCTAAAGTTTAGTGAACAAAATTTATGAAAAACAGTTAATTTAAATTGCATACCTATTATTCTTCAAACTAAGTTTGTGCTTAAATATTTCACAAAATTGAGCAAAAAACCTCTCATACTAGTCACGAACGATGACGGAATTCATGCCAAAGGCATAAGTGAACTGATAAAAATAGCTAAGAAATTTGGAGATGTATTAGTGGTAGCACCAGATCAGCCTCAAAGCGGAATGGGTCATGCAGTAACCATTAATGATATTCTAAGAGTTAGAAAAAGCAAAATTCATGAAGGAGTAGAAGCATATAGCTGTACGGGAACTCCAGTAGATTGTGTAAAACTAGCTATCTATAAAGTCTTTAAGAAAAAACCAGATTTGCTTCTTTCAGGAATAAATCATGGAGCCAACCATTCTATAAATGTTATTTACAGTGGAACTATGTCAGCAGCTGTAGAAGGAGCTGTAGAAGGAGTTCCAAGTATTGGTTTTAGCCTCCTGGATCATGATGAGGATGCTGACTTTAGCCATTGCTACGCTACTATAGAAAAAGTAATAGAAGGTGCACTAAAGAATGGGATAGATAAAAACACTTGTTTAAATGTAAACCCTGTCTCTTATACACATCTCCGAGCCCACGAGACCTCTCTACATCT
>CAJXOV010000624.1 GCA_913057815.1 uncultured Flavobacteriales bacterium | reverse complement strand
TCGGCAGCGTCAGATGTGTATAAGAGACAGATATTATGACGGAGAATTTGAGCAAAAAAAAGCAGCAAGTTTACAAGAAACTTGCTGCACAGGATAGAAAACAACTAAAAGCTGAATCTTCCTTAAGATTTTTGTTGAAAAGCTTGTTTTTTGACACGGTACCTATGCAACGGCGCTTACCAAAGTCGGTTTCCTGAAATTAAGAATATTTTCCATAGAAAAAGAAAGATTCCCGAAGGGAAGAGCGGCGCTGGGGCATAGGTGATGTGCTTGTTGCACAACTGTTGATAAAGATAGTTCTTCTCTGAATATTGGTTAGTTGAATTTTGTATCTTCAATCATGCAAGGAAAGAAACAGTATCAGGAGAAGCTTTTCGCAAATTTTCAATTGAGTGATCGTGTGCCTAAAGAGAACTTTTACCGCAAGTTGTCAGAGGTTTTGGATCTTCATTTTTTGTACAAGCTTACAGAGCCTTATTATGGTTACTGTGGTCAAAAATCGATTGATCCGATTGTATTCTTCAGATTGAGCCTTGTGGGTTATTTAGAAAACATTACCAGTGATCGTAAACTCATTGACCATTGCTCGATGCGAATGGATATTCTGTTTTTTCTAGGCTATGATATTGATGAACCTTTACCTTGGCACAGTACAATAAGCCGCACACGTCAGTTGTTTACCGAAGGTTTGTTTGAGAAAGTGTTTAGTGAAGTTCTATCGATGTGCGTTGATAAAGATATGGTTGCTGGTCACACGCAAGTCATCGACGCTGCACCAGTTAAAGCGAATGCAAGTATGGATAGTTTGGAATTGAAAGTCCCAAAAGAAGAGCTGAATGAACATATCCGTAAAATCCATGAATCGAATGAAGAAGACGCTCCCCGCCGTAAATCCAAGGAAGATAAATCTACAGATGCTCAGCGAACCCTCACAGCAACTGAAGCAGACATCAATGCAATCAAAAATCGTAACGAGAACTGGCGTAGTAAATCGGTGGGGCGTCCAGGAGGCAATAACAAAGGAGCTAAATACACAAGTAATAAAACTCATTACAGCCCGACTGATCCAGATGCTCGGATAAGTGTAAAGCCGGGCAAGGCCAGAAAACTGAACTACTTGAGTCAAATGAGTGTTGATTCTGCTAATCATGTAATCACTCACATCGGAGCCGAATATGCAGATCAAAAAGATAGTCAGCATCTTCAAAACATTGTTTTACGCTTAAGGAATCGACTACATTCAAAAGGGTTGATAATGGAGAATATTTTAGCAGACGCAGGCTATAGTAGCGGTGAGAATTATGCATTTTTTGAGCAGCAGAATTTACGAAGTTACATTCCACCGCATGGTCAATACAAAGGCGGTCCCAAAGGGTTTACTTATCACAAAGATGGAGATTACTGGGAGTGTTCAGAATCCAAGCAGGTTAAGTACCAAAAAACATTCCTTGATAAAGGAGTAAAAAAGAACAGGTACACCACAAAACGAGCCGACTGCAAGGGCTGTCCGATAAAAACAGCTTGTCTTGGAAAAGGCCATGAAAAACGAATAGATATCACCTATTACAAGGCAGAGTATGATCGAGGAATCGCCCGATTGAAAACGAGGCAAGGAAGACGTTTTAAATACATCAGGAGTAGCACGGTAGAGCCTGTTTTCGGGTCGTTAACCCAGTTTTTCGGTATGCGAAAGGTCAATACTATTGGAATTGAACAGGCAAATAAGGTAATGCTCATGGCTGGTGCTGCCTATAATCTTAAAAAGTACCTGAAATATGTTCAAAAAAGGGCAAATAGTAAAGCGGGAGTAGCGAAAACTTCCATGACCAACATTTTTACTCGAATAATGATGAATATGATGCGACATAAGCCCTCTTTATTTTAGTGAAAATGATATGAAATGAGATTTAAAGGTGTCTTAAAATGGCTTAAATGAAGGTGGTTTTTCTAGAATTAGCAGTTGTGCAACGGTTACACGTGTTAGTAACACTTTTATATTTTAGGGATATTTAGTG
>CAJXOV010000623.1 GCA_913057815.1 uncultured Flavobacteriales bacterium | reverse complement strand
CTACACCTCTCTATTCGTCGGCAGCGTCAGATGTGTATAAGAGACAGCCATTTATGGGTTCCGAAGGCTTTCTAAATCCATGCATAAAAACATACAAATTCTCCTCTTGTCCTATTCTTGAATTAATTTCTTCTGCTAAACCAGAAACAGTTTCTTCTTGAATTTCTAACCAAATAGAATCTGTTAATTCTGTGATATCTAAAACTGCATTAGAATATTCTCTTAGAGAGAAATCTGCTTTCTTAAATTCTTCTTCTATGATCGAGAATGAGGGATAAAAGTCACCATTCTTATCCAGAAAAACTCTAGTCACATTATCTTCCTTTCCAAAATATTCTCTGGAAGAACCATAAGAAACATTTTCTTGGGCTATGCCCTGAAGAACAGCTAAAACAAATAGAAAAGATAAGTAGAATCTCATAAATTAAAAGGCAAAAAGTATTTTGTAAGTCTGTTAATTAGGACCTAGAGGGATTTCTGTCCAGTGGCTAACATCAGAAAAAAAATGATTGGAATTACCTTCTCCTTGCCAAAAGTGAAGTCCGTGTTTTTCTCGTTTCTCAGAATCGTCTAGGTAAAAATTCTTCAAAAACACTAGAACTATTACTTCTCGAATTTCGAATTCAAATGCTTTCCCAGGTAAAAAAACTCTATTATTAGGAACGAACGCTAGAACCCTTTGATTATTTTCAGGGAGCTTATCAGTAACTTTAGTCCAGTTCAATTGTGCTCTTTTTTCTATCTATTATGTAGTGCTTGATATTGTCCTGAGTGAGGGGCTTTACGATATAGTTCTTTACCTGACTGTAGGTCCTTGATTTGTCTATATCATTAAAGTGCATCGAGCTTGAAAGCATCATAACATCAAAACTCAAGTTATATTTTTTACTAAAATCTAAAAACTCCCAACCTGTAAGTTCTGGCATAGAAATATCCAAAAGAAGAAGATCTGGTTGTTCTAGCCTGTTCTTAATGAGGTTTTTTAACAAATCTACAGGATCTTCAAAAGTGATCACATTAGCCTGAGGCATAGTGAAATTAAGAAACTGTCTGTTGAGCATGTTATTTAACTCATCATCGTCTAATATGTAAATCAGATTGTATGATTTCATCAGGTCAACTAAACTAAAAGATAACCAGCCATACTCTTCAAGCGACAGGAGTAGTTACTAACATGCAGTTTTTAGCTGGAATACAAGTTAAAATTCCTTTATTGGACTGTTCCATGCCTTGATTTTTTCATCGGCTCGAAGTCCGTCTATAACTTCTACAAAAATGCCATCGGACAACCCTAATTCTACAACTCTTTTTTCATATTCGTTATCATTGACTTTTACATCTACATACGGAGTTCCGTCTTTTTCGAATTGTAATACACTTTCACTTATTGACATAACATCATCTACCCTATCCAATACTACATCGGCAGTGGCAGAATAGCCAGCTCTAACAAATTGGTCCTCATCAAGAGATACTGCTGCTTTAATACTAAACTGGACAGCTCCGTTTTCCTCTACTCCTTTTGGAGAAATATATTCCAATGTAGCTTTAAATGTTTCTCCTTCGATAGCTCCTATAGTCAAAATCAATTCCATTCCTTCTTTAAGCTTTTCGACTTCAGATTCATCAATTTTCCCTTGAAATATCAAGTCTTTCATATTAGCCATAAAAGCCACTGTCGTACCCTCATTAAACGTATTGGCTTCAATAACTGAGTTCCCTACTTTGATAGGTACATCTAAGACCATTCCACTCACTGTAGAACGAACATCAGTGTGAGAACCACCTCTATTTCTTTTGGCTACACCATTTCTAACTATCTGAAGATTATCTTGAGCAGCTCTCAGCTCTTGTTCTGCGTTTAGCTTATTTAAAGAAAATGGCTGGAAGTCTGATTGAGAAATAACCCCTTTTTCCAGCAGCGTGCTATTTCTACTAAAATCAACTTTGGCGTTTTCCAAATTAATTTTAGCCCTTTCAATTCGGTTTTCAGCAGAGTTCAAATTGGCCATATCTGGAAC
>CAJXOV010000622.1 GCA_913057815.1 uncultured Flavobacteriales bacterium | reverse complement strand
ACACCTCTCTATTCGTCGGCAGCGTCAGATGTGTATAAGAGACAGACTTTAGAGATCCAGAAAATAATCTAGTAGAGATTTATGAAGATTCTTATGAGTTTTCAAATGAAAAAAGCTCTTTTGGCGGAGTACTAGGAGTTACCATTGGTGTTTCTGACATAGTAGAATCCAAAGAGTTTTACTCGGGGATTCTAGGATATGATGAAGTTGTATTTGAAAAAGAAGGAGCTTTTACTGATTTCACAAACCTTCCATCCGGTGATAAAACGTATAAGAGAGTTTTATTAAGACACTCGTGTACTAGAAAAGCAGGGGGGTTTAGCAAACTTCTAGGTCCTACTGAAATAGAATTAATACAAGCGACTGACCGACCTCAAAAGAAGATATATGAAGGAAGACTTTGGGGAGATTTAGGATACATTCATATGTGTTTTGATGTATCGGGTATAAGCCTTCTTAGAGAAGAATGTGCTGCTGCCGGTAGACCGTTTACTGTAGATTCTTCCAATAGTTTTGATATGGGAGATGCTGCCGGTCACTTTTCTTACATAGAAGATCCTGATGGCACTCTTATCGAATTCGTGGAGACTCACAAAGTACCTGTAATGAGTAGATTAGGTCTATTTATTAATTTAAAAAACAGGAACCCGTTAAAACCGCTGCCTAACTGGATGGTGAAAAGTATGAAGATGAACAGAGTGAAGTAAGATCTTACATCACTTTAAAGACTCCCATAAAGAAGAAAATCAATTTTATCAGGAAACAGATCAGACAAAGCCCTGTAAGAACCAGGTGAACTTTATCTGTGCCGCTCTTGAACTTATCGTAGTTTAATATCATATTTACGAAGAGCGATGCTACCACTACAAACTCCATAAGGCAAAGTGTACCAAAATTGTCTATATAGAACTTGTGAAAACTTTGACTTAGTGGATTTTCAAATACTCCTGATAAGGCAACTACATTATAAGCGATTAGAAGGGCGTATCCGAACCAAACTAGTTTATCCTCTTTCTTTTCCATGGCGTAGCAAAACTAGAACATATCTATAAAATCAAGATGTTACTTTAAGAGAAAATTTAAGACTTATAAATTTCTAAATAAAATCAGGACAGACTCTTCCTCCTACGATTCTAGGTCGGAATTTTTTGAAGATATAAACCAGCGTAAGTTCGAGTCCTCCTCTCCCATTACTAGCTACTTTTAAATCCGAAAAATTAAAGTCATAACTAATTCCAGCTTTCCATTCATCATAGATCAAATCGAAATAAACATAACCTGCGTCTCCACTTCTATAAAACAGGCCAGCTCCCGCTTCCTGTCTAACACCCTTAGGTTCGGTTAAATTATAACGAACTGATCCGCCTACATTCCATTCTCTGAATTTTCCCTGGAGGCTCACATTCATAGCAGGCAAAATCTTTAGTTTTTCATTGTACTGATAATCTGCTATGGCTTGAACATTGGTTCTGGTAAAAAGAGGGACTTTTTCTTCTGAAAAGCTCTGGTTCTGGAAGGATACATTGAAAAATGAAATTCCTGAAGTTAGAGAAAGTTCATCGGAAAAAGCTTTTTTATGTTGAGCCCCTAAATGAAAATCGAAAACTGTATTCTTATCGTTTTGGAAAAACTCATTGCTTCCTAAATTAGGATTGTAGATAGTTCCATCAAACTGGCTTCCCCATTCAAACGCATCAAAATCTATGGATTTATGGGTAATTCCCATTTGAAGCCCCAGTGAAATACTCTGTGTAGAATCAGATAAAAAAGGTAGCTTATAAGAACCGGATAAATTTAACTGGGTGGTGGTAAATTTACCATCACCAGCTTGATCTCTAAAGATAGATATTCCTGTACCTATTGGTTGTTTAGGAATAAGCTTATTGGCATCTGCACTAATGCCGAAAGTAGTGAAAGGCACAGTTACTGTTCTCCATTGACTTCTGTACACTGTTCCTACTCTATAATCTCCCTGTCTCTTATACACATCTGACGCTGCCGACGAATAGAGAGGTGTAGAT
>CAJXOV010000621.1 GCA_913057815.1 uncultured Flavobacteriales bacterium | reverse complement strand
AAGTTCATTGTAACTAAATAAGTAATCAATACGATAATTAATTAGTCAATTATACGAATCTGGAAACAGATAGAAATGGCCCGGGAAATATTCTCGGGCCTTTTTTATTATAAAAATTTATATGCAAAATGAGGGCAAATAAAAAATCCCTCAAGACCGCTGTCTGAGGGATTTAGTAAGTCTTTCATCACAAACCTAACTTGTGTAAGACTATAGATAATAAATTGTTTTCACTATCACATTACGTCTACTCTCAAGAAAGGGTTACAAAAACTTTATTTTTTTTCTAAATGAAGATAAATGGCCAGGTGATCAGAATACCCACCAAAGAACCGACTACCTTGGAATCTACTCGGTTGATCCTGCTTATATTTTTTATCATAATAAAGTAAATAATCTTCTTTGAAGATTTTCATTTTACTCTTTTTCACATCCCAACTAGTCTTATTTAAGAGGCTTTTACTTACAATAAACATATCGAACATTCCCCAATCACCATCATAAGCAATAGTTCCTTGATTGTCTTTGTCTAAT
The DNA here is from genome assembly GCA_913057815.1 of uncultured Flavobacteriales bacterium. GTDB lineage: Bacteria > Bacteroidota > Bacteroidia > Flavobacteriales_D > Sanyastnellaceae > ASP10-05a. The sequence goes on along the minus strand of CAJXOV010000621.1, from coordinate 1,498 downwards.
TCGAATGCTAGATTAATTAAATCTGCACTTTTGTCTTTTATACTTTTAGCTTCAACTACTTCATGTAAAGACTTGTTATCCGGATAATCATTAAAATCACCAGATATCAGAATTTGAGCATCAGGATTTTTCATTTTAATCTCATCTAACTTACTTTTCAGAGTATTCGCAGCAGCTAGTCTTTTATGCTCAGTTTCTTTCCAACCTTTCCTCCTACTTGGCCAGTGATTTACAAATGAATGAAGAACACTTCCGTCTGCCTGTGTAAAGCTAGCATATAGAATGTCTCTACTAAAAAGAGAATTATCTGAATGAGAGTCGATATCTAAAAACTCAAATTCAATTAAAGACAAATATTTAGGATTATAAAGTGCAGCTACATCTATACCTCTCTGATCTTTACTGTCTTTATGGATGATTTTATATTCTGCTTTTCTAATGTCATCATGCATAACTAGATCTTCAAGAACTTTTAAATTCTCAATCTCTACAAGCCCCATTAAATGGGGAAGATCATCTCCGAAATCATTCATCACCTTAGCTATTCTATCTAACTTTTGGTAATACTTATCTTCGGTCCATTTATACTTTCCATCAGGTAAAAAATCATTATCTCTCGTTTTAGCGTCATCTTCAAAATCGAAGAGATTTTCTACATTCCAAAAAGCCGTTAACAGATCACTCATAATTAATTCTTGATTTGAATTATCCTCTGATCTAGAGGTAGGATCAGAAACTTTTCCTGATTCTTTATTTTGTCCTTGTGGTGAACACGACACCAAAAATGCCGCTGATAATATTTTAAAAAACCTCATCTTTTATTTTTTTATTCCTAATATTCCTAATAACCCTCTAGTGACTTCTCTTAAAACAGTCCTTCCTAGCTGACGCACCATTGTGTTTTTGGATATTTTCTCCATAGCGCTTAACTCTTTCTTAGAGCTACTCTTACGCACTTTTTTCTCATCACTTTTGAGCTTATCTTGATTTTCTTTGGACTGTGCCTTTTCTATTTTTTTAGTCAAAATCTCATAAGCGCTTTCTCTATCGATCTCTTCGTTATAAACCCTAACTAAGTCAGATGATGAAATAACTTCTTTGATTTCACTTTTAGTTAGAATATCCATTCTAGTTATAGGAGCGCGTAGCAATGTAGCTGCTAGAGGAGTAGGAATTCCCTTTTCATTAAGACCAGTAATCAAAGCTTCACCTATACCTAGTTTAGTCAACACCTCATCGGTATTATAATACTCAGAAATAGGATAATTTTCTGAAGTCTTTTTTATGGCTTTTCTATCTTTAGCAGTAAACGCTCTAAGTGCATGTTGCACTTTCAGTCCTAACTGACTAAGTACTGCTTCAGGAACATCCGTAGGATTTTGAGTACAGAAGTAGATCCCAACTCCTTTTGAACGAATAAGCTTAATTATACTTTCTATCTGATCTAACAAGGCTTCAGATGCATTTTTAAAAATCAAGTGAGCTTCATCTATAAAGA
>CAJXOV010000620.1 GCA_913057815.1 uncultured Flavobacteriales bacterium | reverse complement strand
GATGTAGAGAGGTCTCGTGGGCTCGGAGATGTGTATAAGAGACAGCTATAGGAGAGGAGAGTGCCTTATCTGTATATAAGAACCTGCTAAATTACACCCTAAGAGAGGCTAATTGTGCTCTTTGGGAGACTACCGTTCACTGGGCAGGAGATGCTAAAAATGAAGTAAATATTCATGATTTTAGTGCTACTCCTCAGTCTGGAGACGATTTAGGTAGTAGAATGGAAAATGCTTTCGAATTCGAATTCAAGAAAGGAGCTGAGAGAGTAGTTTTGATAGGAGCTGACTGTCCAGAAATCACTCTGGGTCATATAGAAAGAGCCTTCGGCATGCTAAAGCTACATGATGTAGTTATAGGACCCGCTACAGATGGAGGATACTATTTAATAGCTGTGAACGAAAGGCATCCAGAAATTTTAAAAGAAGTGCCTTGGAGCACAGAGCATGTGCTGGAGATAACTAAGGAATTGGCTGAAGAGAATCATCTAAGCGTTGGATATTTAGAAAAGCTAAGTGATGTAGATACGGCTCAAGATTTAGAAAAACACCCTTGGCTATTAGCTGAGAAAACCGATAAATAGAAGATTATATCATGTATTCAGAATTAAAAGAAACCACATCATTTTTACAGTCTAGAGGAATTACTAATCCTGAGATAGGAATAGTTTTAGGAACTGGATTGGGTAATTTAATTACCGAAATAGATATAGAAATAGAGTTAAGCTATAACACGATTCCTAATTTTCCTATAGCTACTGTAGAATTCCATTTCGGAAAGTTGATTTATGGAAAAATAGCAGGAAAACAAGTTCTGGCTATGCAGGGTAGATATCATTTTTACGAAGGTCATAGCATCGAGCAAGTAGTTTTCCCGATTCGTATCATGAAAATGTTAGGTGTCAGTAAAGTGCTTATGAGTAATGCTGCAGGTTCTGTAAATACTGATATGAAAAAGGGAGAGCTAATGCTTCTAGATGATCATATTAATCTTCAACCTGAAAATCCTTTAAGAGGACCAAATCTTGATGATTTAGGATCTAGATTTCCGGATATGAGTGCACCTTATGATAAGAGTATGAATGATACTCTAAAAAGTATAGCTTCACAAAACGACATAACACTTCATGAAGGTGTTTACGCCTCAGTTCAAGGACCGAATTTAGAAACTAGAGCGGAATATAGAATGCTTCAAGTGATAGGAGCAGACGCAGTAGGAATGAGTACTGTTCCTGAAGTGATAGCCTGTAATCACATGGGAATTCCTTGTGCTGCTATTAGCGTAATAACTGATGAATGTGATCCTAAGAACTTAGCTCCTGTAGATATAAATGATATCATAGCCACAGCGGCCAAATCTGAAGTGAAACTAACTAAACTTTATAAAGAGCTTATTCAGTCTTTCTAAGATTTCTTCTTTTTGTACCCTCTTTCTAGATTGAACTGAAGTCCAGCTGTGATTACGCTAGCTTTAAGTCCATCAGATCTGTCGTAATAGGCATACCTTATGTTCACAGATTTAATAAGAGCTACATGCTCTTTTTTATACTTAAACCTAGCTAAGCCATAAAGTGGAGAAAACTTTATACCCATTCCCATTTTGTGGCTATCAAAGTTTCCTAAATCGAAATCAGAAGTGTAAAACTCATCGCCCAACACATGCTCCTTATAAGGTTTGAAGTAATCCAATCCTGCTTGAGTATGGAATCTGTAAAATGGATAAAGCCTTAATGAATGACTGATTTTAACTGGTGTAGTTATTTCAGCAGTTTGTCCTGATAATCCCCAGTCATCCATGTATTGTCTGAAAAATGTCTTTAGAATTAAAAAATCAGTAACATGTGCATTTATCCTAAGTCCAACCGGATATTTAATTCTAGAACTTGGGAGCTTTTCTATTTCGGCACCTTCTTGTCCTTCAAAGTAAACCCTATGGAAAGGAGTAGAAAGCAACCCATTTTGAATCACAAAATCACTGGTAATTGATGCCGATATTTTCTTAGTCAAATTGGCTGATAAGAGCAATGAGTTCTGTCTCT
>CAJXOV010000619.1 GCA_913057815.1 uncultured Flavobacteriales bacterium | reverse complement strand
GAGATGTGTATAAGAGACAGATTAGTAAAGAACTAAAATGAAGCTAAAAATCCATTTAAAGTTTCCATAATACTTATTTTTAGCGGACAATAGATTGGACAATTTAGCTCATCATTGAAAATAAACCCATGAAACAAAATATACAGATCCTAATCGTATTCACTGCTCTGCTTTTCTTAAGCGAAAACAATGCAGCAGCGCAAATCAACACTACCCCAGTCAACCAAACGGTTACCGTGATGTCTGGAGCATTTACTATCGATGTGGACATTGATAACAATAACGATTATACTTTTGAAATTTTCCAACTGCCTAATGATTTAAAAGCCGCTAGAGTAATTTCACTAGGAAATTCTCAAGTAATGGATGGTTCCACTTTTGGCTATCCTGATGCGCTGAATTTAGATGATAACGTAACAGCACCTTACAGTTCAGGAAATGCTGTTCTAGGAACTGACGTTGGGGGTGGAGGTTCTTTCACTGGTGCTGGCTTAAAGTACCTTGGGTTAAACTTAGATATCTCTGGAGAAAGTCATTTAGGATGGATTTCACTAGAAGTCTCAGCCACTAACGATACGATAGTTCTCCATGATATCGGCTATAATACCACTCCTAGTGAGGATATTACAGCTGGACTAACATTCACCTCATCTGTATATGAAATTAATAGTCTTGATTTTGAAATCTATCCTAACCCGTGTGTAAATACAGTTAGCATCGATTGGCCTAATTCAACTAGCGTAAATTATTCTATCTCTGATTTAACAGGGAAGTTGCTTTTAAGCGGTGCAATATCCAAGAACATTGACGTATCTGCTCTAGCTTCTGGTTCATACATCTTAAGCATTAGAGAAGGAGAGAAGGTTGGTAGAAGGAAGTTTATTAAAGATTAAGCTACACTGATCTGTATTATCAAGTACCTAGAAAAATAAAATATGAAGTATTGTGGAATAGAATTAAAATCCAATGAGGCCAGAATTGTCAGTATTGAAGTTGACGAAACAGGCGACTACAACTACATTTCTACGAAAACTAAAAAGATAAAGTTGAACGACTCGAAATCTCAAGAGGCCACTCTATCCTTCATGAATGAATTCACTGCGTTTTTCCAAGAAAATAGTTTCGAGAAAATAGGAATTAAGGAAAGAATGAGAAAAGGGAAGTTTGCAGGTGGAGCTGATTCATTTAAAATGGAAGGAATAATTCAAACATTAGATTTCCCAATAGAAATACTGCATACCGCCACAGTTAAGGCGAAGATTAAAGACAAGAAATTAAAGACAGACCAAATAAACTCCTACCAAGAGGAAGCCTTGAAAGTGGCATTAAGTTTAATGTGAAGGAATAATTAAGAATTAGAAAATCCTCGCAACCAAACTCATTTGCACTTTCTTAAAAGAAATTTTAAGTCAGTTGATTATGGTTAATTTTGGAGTGAGATGTTGTTGTTTGGGTGAGCATTTCCTATAGTTAGAAGTAATTAGATAAAATTGAATATGGAGTTTCGTATAAAGGAGGGGGGATTTGTTGAAATAAAAAAGGCTATGATTATTAAAACTATTCCAATTGCACTTTTAGCTGCAGGAGCAGGATTGGGAATGCGCTTTTTTAATCCAAATGAACATTCAAGTGGTGTAAATAGTCTCCTTTTTGTAGTTCCTGTAGTTGTTGGAGCATTAGCTTTCGGAATTTATAGGGCAATAAACAGGCATAAAGCCCTTTTTGAAAGCTACAAACTTATTGTCAATGAAAATGAAATTGTAAGAGAACAAATAAATACGGAAACAATTTCTATCCCTCATAATGAAGTGAAATCAATAATTAAAACTTCTAAAGGAATTTTAACCATTGTCGGGAAATCTGCATCTGAAATTATTGGAGTTCCTTCTCAGATAGATGACAGTGAAGAGTTAGAAGAGTTGCTAGCCCAAAACCATTCTATTACTTATTCTGACAAAAAGAGTCTAATCGGAAGGTATATCGGAATAATAACTGTCTCTTATACACATCTCCGAGCCCACGAGACCTCTCTACATCT
>CAJXOV010000618.1 GCA_913057815.1 uncultured Flavobacteriales bacterium | reverse complement strand
ATATTAAATTGAATATCTGGTGTGAAATTTGAGAAAGATGAATTCTTAAGCTGAAATACACGCACTATTCTCAAAAAAAGGAATAATTTGTGCTATGAACACGTTACAATAACTGCAATCACACCTCAACTTTGAAATCCACTTTACCCTTATTATTTATCCTAATTCTCAGCTGTTGTTCTTCAGAGAACAGTGCTCAAGAATATTTAAATGAATTAAATGAGAGCGACTTTCAGGCGTTGCAACGCGAACCACTTTCCTCTAAATACTCTAAAGCTCAGGCTGTAAAGTTAGTTTACGACTTAGAAAACGAACAGATTTATTACATCTCAAATAAATTTCAGTATCACAATAAATTCTGTCAAGCTGTATTGGAATACAATGAGCCATTGGGCATTTTTAATAGAGATAACTATGGCACTGATAAATCTAAAAGAAGATTTTTACTTGGCAATATCAACTACTTTCCTTCTCGAAAAGAATATGTGCTAGAGCTTTCACCATCAGATCAAATGCTGGTTAGTGACATACACCTTCTTTATCAAAAAGTATTGGTCTCTAGTTTTTTAGGAGACGACCTTCGGTTTTTACTAAATAGTGCTAGGCTCTTAAATCTAGCTAAAACCATCGCAATTCCCTATATACAACCTGAAGAGATTTATGCGAATCAAACTTACCAGCCAGTGAGTAGCTATACATCCAGAGGGAAACTCAGGAAGCTAGACATGACTGAGCTAAAAACGGCTCAAATAAATCAGGATGACATACTTCTAATAAATGGAACTCCTCTTCAACTTGCTGGTGTTTCTGGAATCATCACTACTGATTTACAAACACCGTTAAGTCACTTAACAATTTTAGGTCAAAACAGAAAAGTTCCTGTCATGGCCTTGAAAACAGCATGGGAAGATGACTCAATTAATCTATTAGTAGGGAAATACATTGAGCTTTCTGTTAGACCAGATGGCTACAGCATAAAAGAATCTACCGCTCCTGAGATTAAAGAAAACAAGAATAGACGGTTAAAATTAAAAAAGAATTTAAGTGAAACTAGATTTTTAAGAGCAAGTGATTTTGACCGAAAAACATCCAGCTATTGTGGATACAAGGCCGAAAATTTCGGGATTTTGTATGACTTATCGGAAGAGTTAGAGTTTTCTGTACCTGAGGCTGCATTCGGAATTCCTTTCTACTATTACCATAAGCATGCTACTAAAAGTGGGGTTATAGACCTTATTAAAAAGCTTGAATCATCTGAAACTACTGATGAGCTTCTCAAAGAGATTAGGTCAAAAATTAAATCTACTCCAATCGATGGAAGTCTAATTGAAAAAATTAGAACTCAAATGACAGACATATCATCTTTTGAAAGATACAGGTTTCGCTCTAGTACGAATGCTGAAGACATGAAAGGGTTTTCAGGAGCTGGCCTTTACACCTCAAAAACCGCGGTGATTGGTTCTTCAATAAATGAGGAAGACGAAGAAAAAACAATTGAAAATGCACTGCTAAAAGTTTGGTCAAGCTTGTGGAATGAAGCTGCATATAACGAAAGAGAATATTTTCATATCGACCATACAGATGCTATGATGGGAATTTTAGTACATCGCTCTTTCCCAGATGAAGAAGCAAATGGAGTAGTAATTTCTAAAAACTTATATAGAGAAAATAATTATGGATTCGTAGTCAATGTTCAGCTTGGCGACTCTTCGGTAGTTCAACCTAATCCAGATGTTACATGCGATCAATTCATTTGTTATCCTACCGAAGAATCCGGTTTTTATTCTCAAAATAAAACGATAGAAATCATCACAACATCCAGCCTAAATGAGAACACCTTAGTCATGACAGAGGAGGAAATATTTTTGCTTTCCAATGTCATCCAAAAAATTAAAAAACACTTCTATTACCGTGATTTCACGCATAAAACTTTTGACGAATATGGTCTTGATTTTGAATTCAAATTAGAAAAAGACACACGAGATTTATACATCAAACAAGTAAGACCTGTCTCTTATACACATCTGACGCTGCCGACGAATAG
>CAJXOV010000617.1 GCA_913057815.1 uncultured Flavobacteriales bacterium | reverse complement strand
CGAGATGTAGAGAGGTCTCGTGGGCTCGGAGATGTGTATAAGAGACAGTAGTAGAGGAATGAACGCAGGAAAACTTGTTGTTCAAGAGGCTCTGAGAGTTTTAAAAAAAGAAAATTCTGATCTATTGTGGTGTAATGCACGAGAAGTAGCTTTAGGTTTTTATACCAAACTAGGATTTTCTATTGAAGGAGATTTTTTCGATGTAAAAAATATTGGACCGCATAAAGTCATGTATGTTAAACTTTAAATCTCGCTTAACTCTTTAACCATAAAATCCATTAATTCTTTAATATACTTCTTAGAAAAGTCAAATTTGATGCCTGCTTTTTCATAAATCTCAGGAACACTCAATGAATATCCTAGCCCTAAAGCCTCTTTATATTGGCTAATCGTTTTCTCAGGATTTTCTTTGAAATTTTTCCATACCGCAATAGCCCCTAACTGAGCCATTCCATATTCTATATAGTAAAAAGGCAGTTCAAAAATATGCAGTTGTTTCTGCCAAGAATTTGCCTGTGCTTGAGAAGAATCAGACCAATCTACAACAGAATTTCCCAGTTGAACATTTATGCCAAGCCAAGCGTCTTCCCTTTCCTTAACAGTTTGATTGGGATTTTCATAAATCCAATGCTGAAATTTATCAACCATGGCTATCCAAGGAAGAGCCATAATACTATCCTCAAGGTGCTCCTTTTTAGCTCTCTTTAAATCCTCTGGATTGTAAAATTCATCCCAATGTTTCATACTCATCAACTCCATACTCATGGAAGCCAATTCTGCGACTTCACTAGGGCACGATTTAAAAGCGCTTAGCTCTAAATCATGACTTAAAAATGAATGAACGGCATGTCCACCCTCATGCATCATAGTCACCAAATCTCTTGGAGTTCCCACAGAATTCATGAAAATAAAAGGCGCTCCACTTTCGTATAATGGATAATTATACCCTCCTGGACTCTTTCCTGGTTTAGAAGCTAAATCCAAATGGCCTAACTCGTTCATATCAGCTAATGCCTTACCAAAGTACTCATCAATTAAACCAAATGACTTTATACTTTTTATTACTAAATCTTCAGCATTAGAAAATGGCTTCAACTCACTTTTTCCCGGAAGTGTGGCATTGGTATCCCATGGTTTTAAACTCTGCAGTCCAAGATTTTTTTTCTTTTCAGAATAGATCTTATTTACTAATGGTGTTACTTCTGAAGCTATACTATCATGAAAATTAAAACAATCTTCCTTAGTGAAATCAAACCTTCCTAAGCTTACAAACTTATAATCCCGGTAGTTTTTAAAGCCAGCATTCTCTGCTACTTGATTTCTTTTCTCAAGAAGTACATCAAATATCGAATTTATCTCCTTCTTAGAGCCTAATCGGATTTCGTTTATAGCATCATATACTTCTTTTCGAATCTCTCTATTTTCGCTTTGCAATAACTTACCAGCCTGGGGCATAGTAAGAGTTTCTTCGTTAAGATTAATAGACATTCCCCCAGTAATACTTCCGTATTTCTGAGTTAAAGTTTGAATTTCAGCATTTAAACTTATGTTTTCCTCTCGGAATAAATCGATAGAACTCTTTACCCCTTTTAACCAAATCTCATGGGCCTTTCCCTTCAAATCAGATTTAAAATTAGAGGAATTAAGCTTCTTATTTAACAAATTAGAAAGTGGACTAAGTTTAGGCGAAATCTCAGTAACTAAATGCTTATATCTACTGGAGTGTTCTTCATTCGAAGTATCAATAGTCATATTAATATAAGACCAGGCGTATTCCTCCTCCATAGCTGATTCAAGCTCATCCCAATCTACAAGCCATATTTTAAAAGAATCCAAATTATGGAATTCTCTATCAATTAATTCATTGTAAATAGGTTCTAAAGTTTCCCATTTACTAATGTCAAAATTCTCAGGAAGATATTTTCTCGTCCTTTTTTCTATCAGCATGACTCGATATATAAATTATTCTTCTTCGGTGGAAGGCTCTTCAGCAGCAGAGGATTCTCCTACTGTTATAAAATTATTCTCTTGAAGATTATTATAC
>CAJXOV010000616.1 GCA_913057815.1 uncultured Flavobacteriales bacterium | reverse complement strand
CACCTCTCTATTCGTCGGCAGCGTCAGATGTGTATAAGAGACAGAGGCCGCTCTTAATTTGTTGAGTTTAGATTTAGAGAACTTCTCCTCAGCGTAGGCCAATGTTACTTTGAACTCCTTAGTTTCCTCTTCAGAAGGAAGATCGAACATAGCATCTGTCATGATAGCTTCACAGATAGATCTTAGTCCTCTGGCTCCTAACTTATAATCCAGTGCTTTTTCTACTATAAAGTCTAGTACTTCTTTATCGAAAGTCAGTTTTACATCATCCATTTCGAATAACTTTACATACTGCTTCATTAAACTATTCTTAGGCTCCGTGAGAATTCTCTTCAGAACATCTCCAGTTAACGGGTCTAGGTGAGAAAGAACAGGGAATCTACCTATTAATTCAGGTATAAGACCGAATGTTTTTAAATCTAATGGACTTACATAACTAAGAAGATTAGTCTCATCAGTAATGTTTTCTGTCCCATCGTTTGAGTAACCAATCGGGTTGGTTTTTACTCTTCTTTTAATATGTTGCTGAATACCATCGAAAGCACCACCACACACAAATAGAATATTTTTAGTCTCTACAGAAATAAGTTTCTGCTCAGGATGTTTTCTTCCTCCCTGAGGTGGAACATTCACGGTAGAACCTTCTAGTAATTTAAGTAAAGCTTGCTGAACACCTTCTCCACTTACATCTCTAGTAATAGAAGCGTTATCACTCTTACGAGCTATCTTATCTATCTCATCTATAAATACGATTCCTCTTTCGGCAGCACTTACATCGAAGTCAGCAGCTTGTAAAAGTCTAGAAAGAACACTCTCTACATCTTCACCTACATAACCTGCCTCAGTAAGTATAGTAGCATCAGCTATACAAAATGGAACATTCAACATTTTAGCTATAGTCTTAGCTAATAATGTTTTTCCTGTTCCAGTTTCTCCTACCAATACAATATTGGATTTTTCTATTTCTATTTCGTCTTCCTCTGAGTTAGGCTGAAGAAGTCTTTTGTAATGATTGTAAACAGCTACAGAAAGTACGCGTTTAGCATCATTTTGACCTATCACATATTCATCTAAAAACCCTTTAATTTCTTTAGGCTTTTGAAGCGTAAGATTAGCTTTTACCTGAGAATTACTTTTCTCAGCTAATTCCTCCACCACTATGCTATTCGCTTGACTAATACAACTATCACATATGTGTCCAGTAATACCCGCTATGAGGATATTCACTTCACTTTTCTTTCTACCACAAAACGAACAACTTATCTCTCTTTCGCTCATTAAAATTTGTTTTTAGGATTGCTACACATTCTAGTGCTAGCAATTAGGCTGTAAAGATAAGGCTATTCACAGAATAGCCTTATCACTTTTATATTTAAGAACTAAATCTTTAGTTACTTTTTCTTCTTTTCTAAAACTTCGTCTATCATACCGTATTCCTTAGCTTCAGTGGCTGTCATCCAGTAATCTCTATCACTGTCATTCCATACGTCATCATAGCTTTTCCCAGAATGTTCAGCTATAATATCATAAAGCTCTTTTTTAAGCTTCTGAATCTCTCTAGCTGTAATCTCTATGTCTGATGCTTGCCCGCTAGCTCCACCTAAAGGCTGGTGAATCATCACTCTTGCATGCTTAAGAGCTGTTCTTTTTCCTGTTTCACCCGCAGTCAATAATACTGCTCCCATTGAAGCTGCCATACCTGTACAGATAGTTGCTACATCAGGATTTATAATCTGCATTGTGTCATAAATACCTAATCCAGCATAAACACTTCCTCCAGGAGAATTTACATATATCTGAATGTCTTTATTGGCATCTGCAGACTCTAAAAATAACAGTTGCGCTTGTATCACATTAGCTATATAATCGTCTATTCCAGTACCTAAAAATATAATTCTATCTGCCATTAATCTAGAGAATACATCTACTTCCCTAAAAGGCATGTTTCTTTCTTCAATAACCGTACGTGTCATGCCTTGTGGCCCATACATGTGGCTCTGTCTCTTATACACATCTGACGCTGCCGACGAATAGAGAGGTGTAG
>CAJXOV010000615.1 GCA_913057815.1 uncultured Flavobacteriales bacterium | reverse complement strand
AGATGTAGAGAGGTCTCGTGGGCTCGGAGATGTGTATAAGAGACAGGTTTTAGGAGTAGAAAAAACATCCAAAATGCTGAGTGTAGAGGATAAATTAAGAAAACGAATAGCTGAAAGAGTCAAGAATAGAATTGACAATCAGCATTAGACTTCTCTGTTCAAGTCCTCCTCAAAATAATCTAGTGCAAGTGCCATTCTCGAACCATACCATGAAAACATTTCTCCATCCACAAGTTTTATTTTAGCGTTGGGCAACAAGTCTTGGATAGCACGTTTATGCTCTTCTTTAAATGGAAAAGGCTCTGAAGACAAAAAGACAAAAGCTGGGTTTAATTCAATGATTTTTTCCACTGGAAGAATAGGATACCTTAAAGAATCTTTACACACATTTACGTATCCAGCTATTTCTAACATTCTATGAATGTATGTATCTGATCCTATTGTCATATATGGATTATTCCATATAAGATAAAGAACACTTTTTTCTTCTTGTTGTCTTGAATTAAAGGAGGTATAGCGCTCAGCTAAGGATGGCACATCGTAATCCAAACACAATACTTTTACCAGAGAATTCATCATAGAAAAAGCATCCTTTTCATCTTTTATCTGACTAGTCCATACTGAACAAAACTCACGGATATTTTGAACATCAGATAATTCATTCTCTTCACTATTGGCTATCACTAAATCTGGTGACAATAATTTTAAGTCAGAAATTCGGACCTTTTTTGTCCCTCCAATCTGAGTGGCTTCTTTTTTCAGGTATTGAGGATGAACACAAAACTTAGTTACTCCTACTAATCTTTGACCTATGCCAGCATGTGCTAAAAATTCAGAAATAGAAGGTACTAAGGAGACAACTCGCTGGGGTGTGCCATTCAGTTCTATTATTTCTCCTATTTGATCTGTTACTTTCACTTGAATTTAAGTTCACTCAGAATACACCTACAAACTTAGAAGTCTTAGCACCTATTATCAAGAAGAAAGTCTGAAATAAGTTTGCCATATAATATTATCAGTTAAAAATGAATATCAAAGATTTTAATACTTTCCCGAAAGTAGAACGAGATTTAACCAATTCCGATCAAAATGCACTAGTGCTAGAAATAGCCACTCAGATATATAAAAAACATGACAACATATTAGAACTAGAGGAAGACCTATTTAATGATTCTAAATTTGTTTCAGAGGCCAGCCCTGTTCTGTTAGAGGCTATAAAGTGTGCTGCATCTAAGAAGAATTTGAGTCAAGTTAAAACTCCAATTCATCTTTCTGTGATCTTCGCTATGTACAAAGAAACCGTACGACTTCAGCCCAAATCAAATAACCCACATGGCGAGGATTGTTTGAGAGAAAAAGTTCGTCAGCTAAAGTGGCTGGAAAAAGGACTAGAGGATAAATTTCATTGGGATATTATAGCTGTAGATGATGGATGTCCTGAAACACCCAGCAGTTTTGACGTGGCTACAGAAATAAAAAATCAAGAGTTTTATAGAAGTGTAGAAATTCTAAAGTTAGAAACGGCCATAAATGACTTAGTCATCTGCCAAGGATTTATGGATTTAGAAAACACATGCGATTCTAGAAAAGGTGGAGCTATTACATACGGCTTATGGAAAGCTCAAGATGCTTTTGTTTCTTTTAATAGAAAGCATATCGTGGTATATACTGATGCAGACCTCTCATCCAATCTTGCACAATCAGGAAGTCTTGCACTACCGATAGTTAACGAAGGAAAAAAGGCAGCACTGGCACACAGATATGGCATTAAAAAGAGTGTTCTAGTGAAAAACAACGAAGTCACTACTGAGCCAGAAAGCACTCGAAATCAGCCAGGAAAATTAATAATTCTTCTGAGGCATTTTGCCAGAACCACCTTACTTCCGCAGCTGGAACATATTAAGGATACACAGGCAGGTTTTAAAGCATTTGATGCTGATGCATTGAGAGAGATACTCCTGTTTTTAGAATTTATGAATGAAACTTTTGATGTGGAGTTACTCCTGTCTCTTATACACATCTCCGAGCCCACGAGACCTCTCTACATCT
>CAJXOV010000614.1 GCA_913057815.1 uncultured Flavobacteriales bacterium | reverse complement strand
CGGCAGCGTCAGATGTGTATAAGAGACAGGTTTATATAGTCTGAATATTAATTCAGAAACTCTTCTTGAGGAAATTCCCGAGTATATCTCTCCCCTTTTGGACGCATTTATTCCTATAACTAATGGAGGTGAAAAGTCGGCAAGTTTAATTTCTACCATATTGGATGAAGAAGCTATAGCTAATCTAATTAGTGGTGATATCCTTTTTTCAGTTTCAAACTGGAGCCCAAAACCGACCACAATAGTCTCTTATGATTATGATGATGATTTCAACTATACTGAGACAGTTACAGAAGGAAGTGAGGAATTACCAGATTTACTGCTTATGATCAGTTCTGAGGATATAAATAATGTGGAAAGTATATTGGAATTTACAACTTTAGAAAGTCCTTTGAAAAAAGATGAGAATTACTATTTCTTGCCTCATAATAGGGAGATACCTATGGATTTATTTATTTTCACAACAAACGAAGGACTTTTTATAACGAATAACTCTGCTCATATTCAGCAGGTTAAATCTGGAACAAGCACAGGAGTGGTTTCTAAAGAAATCGCAGGAAATGTACTTTTAAGCACACAAAGTGTTCATGTAAATTTTAAAGAAATCAGTAAAGTCATCAGTTCTATTAGTGGTACAGGGAAAAATGAAGCTTTGATGTTTGAGTATCTATCTAATAATACAGGAACCTTAAATGTTAAACAATCTAGGACCAAGGGAAAATCTTCAAGTACAGAAACAATACTATCCTTTCCTGAAGGAAACGATGAGAACGGATTGGTTTATATCTTTAAGCTTATTAATGAGGTCTATAAAATTGAAAAATAATTGATTATGAGAATATTAACAATCACTTTAATTCTGCTTTTATCAGCTTCGCAATGGTCAACTGTTGCAACGCAGAACTCTTTAGTATCATCAGAAAATGCGGATATAATTTTCACTTTAAGAGGGTCAAAACTTTTAGAAAAAGTATCTCTTAAGGAGATGAAAAAGATAGATGCTATTAATCAACTTTTTAGTCAAATAGTAAAAGCGTCTGGCGAATCTGAAAAGGAAATAGATAAACTTGGTATTAACTTAAATGCCGATGCTCAAATATTTATAAGTTTTAATAAGTCGAATTCTATGTTAATGGGATCCAGTTTCGAAGTAAATGACATTGAAACCTATAAGAGAATTTTCATGAATGATGCTTCTATTCAAACAGAGAATGATGTGGAGTTCACTATTAACGAAGGGTATACAAGAGCACTAAAAGGAAACCAAGGAGTAATTACATATTCAGTTATGACTCCTTCCTATGAAAATGAAAACTATCTATTCGAGGATTTAGAACTGAACCCACAAATGCTGGAAGAAGAAGATATTTCTATGGATTATGAAGATGATACAGTAGAAATTATAGAAAAGGAAATCGAAATAGTAGAAGAGGAAATTATTGAAGAAATAGAAGAAATTTCTATTCCTGATGACGAGGAAAATGCTGAATTAAGTTACTATGACACATTGGCTAAGGAAGAAGCCAAAAAGACTGATGAAGCGGCTAATTTCTCTAAACAGTTTGCATTTGAATTATTATCGGATAAAACAACTACCTTATTAGTGACTGAAAATCAATCAATCAACCCTGATGCTGATTTTTCTTTAGTCATGAACGGATACTCTAGTCTTTTTAAATATATCATGAGCATGTCTCCTAATCCATATGGGTCTTCTATGGAAAAACAAATGGAAGAAATGGTAAATGACCTATACTCTGATTTTAAATGGATGTCTTTGAATGGGTTTTATGAAAAAGATCAATTCCGAATAGAAACTAATTCTAAACTAGGTGAAAACCTTACCGAATGGTACGCAGCCATGATGGATGCTAATGTAAACTCGGAGATGTTAAAATACATACCATATGATGATCATTTAGCTTTCGTTACCGGAGCTTATGACACTGAAAACATGTTAAAAGGATATTATGAGTATTTCAAAAAGATAGCTAAGACTATGCCCTGTCTCTTATACACATCTCCGAGCCCACGAGACCTCTCTACATC
>CAJXOV010000613.1 GCA_913057815.1 uncultured Flavobacteriales bacterium | reverse complement strand
CTCGGAGATGTGTATAAGAGACAGTAATGAAACACTCTTTTAGGCCTCCAAGCCATTTGAATTTCACCATTTAACTCAGTTTGAATTTTCACCAAACCAGATAGAAATGAAGCTTTATGTACTAATTCTGCTCCTTTACCGTGGTCTGGATGTCTATCAGAAATAGCATTGGCTAGGACAATTTCTGGTTGATACTTCCTTATCATTTTAACTACCTCCAACTGAGAAGCTTGATTTATCTCGAAAAAGCCATCAGCTAGAGCCAAGTTTTCTCTAATACTCAAGCCTAAAATCTCTGCAGCTGCTGCTGCTTCTTTATCCCGAATATCTGCAGACCCTCTGGAACCCAACTCTCCTCTGGTCAGATCAACTACGCCAACTTTCTTTCCTTCTTTTACCGCTTTCAATAAAGTTCCTGCGGCTGACAACTCTACATCATCTGGGTGCGCTGCAAAAGCTAAAATGTCTAATTTCATTTTATTTATTTCCTATAGTGTGGACAAAGTTAGCGTTTCAGCTCTTTATCCAAGTTAATATAGATTCATCTATTGGAAGAACTTGAGGATTAACTTCTCTTATAAATTTTCCTTTTTCATTGATCAAAAATTTATGGAAATTCCACTGTACCTCACAATCCGCTACACCATTTAAATCTTTTTTAGTTAGCCAATTATAGACAGGGCTAATAGTCGAGCCTTTAACAGAAACTTTAGACATCATTTGAAAAGTCACACCATAATTCTGCTGACAGAATTTCTGAATTTCTGTTTCAGAACCTGGCTCTTGGGCTCCGAAATCATTCGAAGGAAAACCAATAATTATAAACTCCCCTCCCCCCATTAACTCATGTAATTCTTGAAGGTTTTCATATTGGGGAGTAAGTCCGCATTCACTTGCCGTGTTTACTATAAGTACTTTCTTACCCTTTAAATTATTAAAAGGATAAACATTTCCACTTATATCAAGTGCCTCTAAATCATAAAAGTCTTTAGACATTTCTGTTTGTGTTTTAAAAACATCAATATTACATAAACCCAAGACACATACTACAAGAAGAGACAATGACATGATTTTCATGTGGGACGATTAAAAGATTAGTTTTTGAAGTTTCTGTAATTAATAAAAACTTATGACTGATAACCCTACTTAAACAACAACCTTTTTTAATAGTTCACCGTATTAAAGAACACTTAATTTGACTAATTACTTTATAACGAATGACTAGATTTTTACTAGTATTAGTGGCCATAATTCCACTATCCCTTTTCTCCCAAAAAAATGATTTTTATGGAGGCGGATTTGAAGAGAACTTAAATGAAAGGAATTTTCATGAAAAGTCTTTATTCATGAATATAGACGATGTTCTCTTAGCTACTGAAACCCCAACAGCCAAAGACTCTTCTCAACTTATTCCTTCTTTTGACATTTATGAAAACTGGGACACTAGAAACATTCATTCATATTCTGAAGATTTAAGTAGAATGGAAGGAGAGGTAAATTTATCTCTGGCCGTTTCTAATCATGATTATTGTCATCCGATCAACGGAGTAGTTACTTCTGACTTTGGCTATAGAAGTGGTAAATATCACTACGGAATAGATTTACGACTAAAAATTGGAGACCCAATATTTTCCGCTTTCGAAGGAGTTATAAGGATAAGTCAATACAGCCCTTCATATGGTAACGTAATGGTAGTAAGACACGACAATGGTTTAGAAACTCTGTATGCCCATTTAAGTAAGAGAAGTTTTAAACCTGGACAAAGAGTTAAAGCAGGACAAAAAATAGGCCTTGGAGGAAATACTGGCAGATCTACTGGACCTCATTTACACTTTGAATGCAGATATCTGGGAGAGCCGATAAATCCAAATGAAATAATCGATTTTGAAACTGGTGTACTAAAAGGCAAAGAACTATCGATTAGCAAAGAAACATTTTCATACCTCATGAAAATGAGGAAGAAAAAATATCATGCGATTAGAAAAGGTGAGACTCTTTATGCTCTGTCTCTTATACACATCTCCGAGCCCACGAGACCTCTCTACATCTCG
>CAJXOV010000612.1 GCA_913057815.1 uncultured Flavobacteriales bacterium | reverse complement strand
AGATGTAGAGAGGTCTCGTGGGCTCGGAGATGTGTATAAGAGACAGGGATAAATATTTGATCACACTACCCTTGTTTAAGAAACTTACACTTTTAGGTAAAGTGAGGTGTAAGGTTTCACCATCTTTAGATTTTTCTGCATTGAAAATAAAAGGCTTTTGATAGTTTTTATAAAGTATAAAGAATACAGCCACAGCCATTCCTAATCCGATTCCTACTAATAAATCGGTAAAAACAATTCCCACTATAGTAACTATGAAAGGAATGAACTCCAGCCATCCAAGTGAATACATTGCTTTGAACAGTGATGGTTTCGCTAGTTTAAATCCTACCACAAGTAAAATAGCCGCTAATGAAGCTAAAGGAATCATGTTTAAGATATTTGGAATCAATAGAACACAAATCAAAATTAGAATCCCGTGAATAAAGGCAGACATTTTGGTTTTACCACCAGACTGAATATTAGCCGAGCTTCTTACTATTACCTGCGTTACTGGTAATCCTCCGATTAATCCAGAAATCATATTTCCTATTCCTTGAGCACGCAGCTCCTGGTTTGTAGGAGTTATTCTTTTCTGCGGATCTAGTTTGTCAGTAGCTTCTACACATAATAAACTTTCTAAACTAGCGATTACGGCTAGTGTAAACGCTACAGTGTAGACTTTAGGGTTATTCCATTGACTAAAATCAGGAAATCTAAACTCTGCTAGAAATCCGCTGAAAGTACCATCTAACGGCAGGCTAACTAGATGTTCCTGAGTAAGTCCTAACCCCGCTGAATTACCTAACATTTGATTTAATACTATTCCGGCCGTTACAGCTACTAGAGGACCTTGAACCCATTTAGAAATAGCAAATTTCTTAATGAAATTTCTTTCCCAGATGATTAGAATTGCTAATGAAATAAGTGTGATGATCACTGCACCCATGGAGATATTATGGGGCTGCTCAACTATAGCCCATATTTCAGTAAAAGTATTTTTGCCATCTACCTGTTGAAATGATAAATCACCTTCAGGATCTGAATCATGTCCAAATACATGAGGTATTTGCTTTAAGAAAATAATAACACCAATACCGGCAAGCATTCCTTTAATTACAGAACTTGGAAAATAATAAGCTATGATTCCTGCTTTGAGAATTCCAAATATTAATTGGATAATACCAGCTATAAAAACGGCTAGTAAGAACACTTTAAACCCACCTAACTCTGGAACTGCTGATAAGACTACTGCTACTAAACCTGCAGCTGGACCACTAACTCCAAGAGATGATTTACTATATAAAGAGACTATTATTCCTCCTACCATACCCGCTATGATTCCTGAAAATAGAGGAGCCTTGCTGGCAAAAGCAATTCCTAAACATAAAGGAACAGCTACTAAGAATACAACTATACCTGCTGGTATGTCATTTTTAAGATTGGCAAACATGCCAGAACTTGAATTTTTCATTTTAAAATTAAATTGGATATAACGAACTAGGACTTTAGCCATAAGCTAGAACCTAAAAAACGTCCTAAAAAAGGACCAATGGATTGAGTTATATTAAATCCAATCTGGCGGAGGACTGATGGTCTCTAGCATGGGGCTAGAAGGAATTCGATTTAAAAAATAGAAGTCTCCGCTTAGAGAAGACAACGATTCTCTTTGAGATTCATTAAATTCTTGGGTGTACTTTTCAGACTCTTCCTCTGAGTCTTTTTCATCACCTTCAGTATCTTCGAAATCCAAGGATTTAGATAATTCTATATCGAAGTGATGTCCGGTGTGTGGAACTATTTGAACTCCTAGTACTATCAAAAGAGTAAAAACTCCCATGATAAAATGCATGATGCTATTTTTTTTACCAATCACGCGGCAAAAATAGCGATACAAGTGTTACATCCCCCTTTAAATAATGAGCAAAGATATTCTTGTGATAAACGATGTATGCCGCACATAAAGAGCGGGTTAATTGTTTAGGTTTGTAAATTTTAGACATTTTTAATAAATATACCCAAGTTATTTATTTTTATAAACGTGTTGTTTATGAATGAAGCTGTTTCCTCTTAGTTGG
>CAJXOV010000611.1 GCA_913057815.1 uncultured Flavobacteriales bacterium | reverse complement strand
TTTTTGGAGGTGGTAGAAAGATAATTCCTCTTTTAAGGGATAGTAATGGAGAATTAGCTGTAGATCCAGAGAACAACCTGTTCTGGGACAAGGATAAAGCTTATGAAAAAGACATAGAAGATGTTTTTACTATAATCCTTTCTGCTAACTATAAATGGAATAAGCCCAAGGCTACACATGAGTTGTTTTTGAGCTTTGATAACATCACCAACAACAAAGGAAAGATTACTGAATTTTATGATGAAAATGAGAAAGATAATGTCGGATACTTAACTCAATTTGGATTCTTTCCTAACCTTATGTATAGGGTATACTTTTAAAAAGTTTCTTTGAGGTTTGAAAAGACCTTTTTATTATTAAAGAAATATATTTTCTCTCCTAAATTAGATAAATGAAAGCTGTAATTGTTGATTCTTATGGTCCTCCTAGTGTGGCTATGGTTAAGGAGGTAGCTAAACCAGTTCCTAAAAAGAACGAAGTATTAATCCAGGTTCATGCTACTACTGTAAATAGAACCGACTGTGGGATTCGACAAGGGAACTACTTTCTGATGAGATGTTTTACAGGGCTTTTCAAACCTTCTAGCCCTATACTCGGGACTGATTATGCCGGAAGAGTAACAGGTGTAGGAAGTGAGGTTCACAAATTCTCAATTGGCGATCATGTTTTTGGATTCAATGATAATGGCATCTCTTCTCATGCTGAATTCATGACTATCTCTGAGGATAAAAACATTTCCACTATTCCTGATGGATTGCCTTTTAATGAAGCTGTGGCTAGCTTAGAGGGTGTGCACTATGCGTATAATTTCTTTTTCAAAACAAAGCTACGGCTTAAGAGTAGAATTTTAATAAACGGAACCACAGGAGCTATAGGTTCTGCTTTATTACAAATATTGGTTTCTGAGGGACATATGGTAGATGCTGTCTGCGGTACAAAACATGTTGATTTAGTGAAATCACTTGGAGCTGCACATGTGTTCGATTATGAAAAGGAAGATTTTACTAAAACAGATAAAAGGTATCATGTAGTCTTTGATGCTGTTGGTAAAAGTAGATTTACGCATTGCAAAGCGCTACTTGAAGATAAAGGGTTATACCTATCCTCTGAATTAGGTAAGAATGGTGAAAATATTTATCTTCCATTTACTACTCTGTTTAACAAAAAGAGAGTCATTTTCCCTATTCCATTTGACTGCCAAAGAAGCTTGAAGCTGATTAAAGAACTGATTGAAAAGAAACAGTTTAAACCCCTTATTGATAAGAGTTATTCTATAGATGAAATAGCGGATGCGTATGAGTATGCTGAATCAGGAAAGAAAGTTGGAAATATAATTTTATCGATATCCACTAAATGAACTACGATTTTTTAAAGATTCGTTTTCTGATTCTGCTTAAAGTTTCTGGCTTTACGCCTAAATAACTGGCCAATTGATATTGAGGTACTCTGTTTAAAAGATCTGGTCTATCATCGAGAATAGCTAAATAACGTTCTTCAGGAGTGCTAGTGATATATGTGTCTAACATAACTTGATATTGAGTCATTTCTTCCTGGTAAGAAATAAATCGCATTTTCTCTAATTCTGGAACCAATTCGAAAAGTTTTTGGACAGAACTTTCAGTAGTCACAGTTAATTGACAATCTTCTAAACAAACTAAATTATATTTAACAGACTCTTCTTTATTGTTTTCGCTATTAGCTAGAATGGATTGACTTTCAGTATAAAAGAAAGTAGTTTTCTCCTCTCCATCTACTGCGTAATATTTTCTAACACACCCTTTTAAAATCCCGAAATTCTTTAAAGAAGCTTCTCCACTCTTTAAAATAAATTCTCCTTTTTTATAGTTTAGAACAGGAATTAGATCTTTAATTTTTTTCTTTAATTTATCGGATAAAGGAATTACTGAACTGATACAATCTGTAAAATCTATAGGAGAAGATACATTTTTAGGAATAACCATTTGAGGACTAGACTCAGTGCTATAATCGGTATGTTCTTTCATGATATTAGAACTGTCTCTTATACACATCTCCGAGCCCACGAGACCTCTCTACATC
>CAJXOV010000610.1 GCA_913057815.1 uncultured Flavobacteriales bacterium | reverse complement strand
CTCTCTTTCGTTCTTTTAGTTATAGTCTCTAATTTAATGGATTGTAAACTTAGGCTGTATATAAAAAATAGACGGAATAGTGCTGTATTGAAAAATTTTGGCTCGTATCATATTTTGTGTTTAACCGAAAGTTTCGTGCCCTGAAATTGCCTACTTTTCATATACTAACCGTTGTGGTGCATTAAAAAGAATAGAATATGAGTAATCTATCAAATATAGGTTTTGACATACAAAGCGAAGAAGACTTTTATTCCTTGGTTGAAAGAGCCTACGAAAAATCAACTCCACTAAAAACATCTAAGGGAACGTACTTTCAATTTTCTGATGAATCTGGAGCGGAACTTTGGATTCAGATGAATAAAAAGAATGAATTAATTGGAGCAAATCCGCACTTCAAAGGTGAAAGTAAGCGGAAGATTTCTATAACAGCAACCATTGATAGACCTGAGAGCGTTTTAGATGGAGCATTTCATTCTTGGGCAGACCCGATGGAGAATGATAATCCCGAAAGTGGAGCCTACCCTTTTGTTTTTGATGTTCCAAATCATAAAAAATATTTAGGAATTGAAACACCGCAAGTAATCGAAATTCAGCTTTCTGCATTTGCACAAGAATTTGATTATTACGAATCAGAAGATGCTTTTGCTCATGGGCAAGAAGGCGAACCCAAATGGGCTTCTCAATCATTTGTTCCAAGTGGATTATTTAACCCAGGAGAAGGAGATGACCCGAATCCACCAGAAGCTTTGGGGCTATTTGCTGGCATTATCAGGCAAACGAAAAAAAAGAAAAATGAATTTACTAGTCAGGAGTTTTATTGGTTGCTTGTTGATACTCTTGGTGGAGAAATTGATGTCTTAGCCGACCTAAGATTTTTCGAAAATACTATTCCAAAAGTTGGTGGAGTTGTTCAAGGGCAGTTTTGGCTTTCAGGTAGTTTGTTAACCGAGCCTAAAATTGAAGAGAAACCAAAAACAGGATTATTAAAAAGAATATTTGGAAAATAAATAACGACTCCACAACACTATGTAAAAATGCATTAAAACGCATTTTACACTTAACGTTATGCTTCATGAGAAAAATGAAATACTTAATTATAATAATATCAATGTTATTGCTGAATCAAACTTGTTTCGGTCAAATGAACTATGATCTAAAAGGAGAATTAACAGATTGTTCAGACAATTTGGAATTAATTCTTGGAAACATTCTTCTATTGCAAAATGACAATATTATTAAATCAACTTACATTGATGATATTGGAGAATTTGAATTTAAAGACATAGAGAAAGGGACTTATCAAATTCAGACTGACTATTACTACTACGCTAACAAAACGCTGGAAATCACTATCCCATCTGAAGACAAAATCAAAATTTGCATATCGGAACAAATTTTAGACAGTGTAATGACATCAACCACTCTAAGACCTTCATACACGATATACTTTTATGGAATGCCAAAATATTCTGATAAGGATCTTAATACGGTTGGAAAAGAATATGGCGTGAAATGGCAAAATATGGGTTGCATAGTTGACGGTAATTTTGACAAATACAATGAAATGATTGAAAAAATTCTGATCTTTAGAAACGGGGAAGAATGGAAAAATAAGTTTTGGTCAGATGTTGAAATGAAATTTGACTAACGAAAAAACACAAAAGCATAACAAGACCTATAAGTGATAGCAGCCTACGGCATGCTGGGGCTTATAGCTAGGCGTTATATACAATTGAACAATGGCCATTCCAAAAAAGGGAACAAGAATAATTACTATAGATGATGTCAACTATAGATGGCTGATCCGAAGAAAAGCCACATATGGCCAAACTGACTATGGAATTGGACGAATTCATGTGGCGATTGAACATGCTGAAAATCCTGGTACAAAGTTACATATATACACAGATAAAGGGCATGCTCATGATTACGCAACAAAGACTGTAAGCCCTGTTACACCAGGAGACATTTCGAAATGGATAAAAGGAGCGTTAAGCTTGGAGTGGTCACCAGAGATAAAAGGACCTCAATTTTCTGTTTCAATTCAAGAAGGCGTAATGG
>CAJXOV010000609.1 GCA_913057815.1 uncultured Flavobacteriales bacterium | reverse complement strand
GGGCAATCTCCTACTACTATACTTTCTGTAGGCTCTAAATATGTTACATCTCCTGAACAGTTATCTACAGCGAAACAATCTCCTAAAGCTATAGGCCAGTTCTCACATGAAATAGACGCATCGTCTGGTCCATCTACAAATACTGGTGCTTCTTCGTCTAAAACAACTACTATAATTTCTTGGTTATCTACATTACCACAGATGTCTGTAGCTGAATAGATATAAGTGAAATCTGTATCATGGATACATCCATTATCTTCTAAAGGAGAACATTCTCCGTCAGCATTGATATCTCCGTTTCCTTCTACTGCTTCACCGTTTAAAGTTCCAGTATAGTTAAACCAACCAGAAAACCCGAAAGCATCATTTTTGTTGTTAGCTCCTTCTCCTAATTGAAAACCGAAGAAATAGTTAGCTGGGTTATGAGAAAAATAAAGTACATCTCCAGCTAGGTCTCCTGAACCTGTAGCTGTAGAAACTCCTGCTACTAACTCATAATAAGTCCAATCTTCGAAATGGTCTGCACCATATCCTAAATCATCTTTATACCATCTTCCTTGAGAAGACCAATCAGTCCAATCAACTCCGTTATCAAACCAAAAATCAAGTTCGAAAACTTCATTTGAATTAGCAGTGTTAGCTACTTGACCTGTTAGGTTAGCCGTTCCATCAGCATATTGAATGAATGATAATTCAGTAGTAGGTACGAAATCATCAGAACTGATACCATCTTGATTAGGAATCCATAAAGCCCAGTCATCTCCAGGTCCGAATGCAGTTGAAAATACACATTCCGATACAGGTGCTCCTGTTTCAGATAAGAAAAGTAATTCACTTTCTAATTCACATTCTAAATCAGCTTCGAATTCTGGAGTCTCAACTTCTTCTAAACAAGAAACGTTGATGATGTTAGCCGGTACATAGCCATCACATTCAAGTGTGAACTCATAATTCCCATTATCAGGAAGTCCGCCAAATCCACCAGGGAATCCATGAACTACTATTAAATAAGTTTCACCTAGTTCACTTGTAAAAGTCAAACCTGAACATAATTCCGGAAAATTAAGATCATCATTAGTAGTTAATAATGAAATATCTCCGCATTCTCCAGTATAAACATCTAGATGAGTATCATAATCAGTAGCAGGGTTACAAAGAGACAACATTAACTCTGTTCCTGTACCTTCTATGTAAAACCATACAGCCGGAGCGTTATCACTTACATTATCTAGTAGATCTGGATTAGCTCCTACTGTTGTTCCAATTATTGATTCTCCACATGCGATAGGTAATGCATCAGCACAAAGATCATTAATAGGCGCGCCTTCTTGAGCGTTTAGTCCGAGAGAGGAAATGGCTACAAATAGTAAAAGCGAAAATCCCTTTAGAATTCCGCTGAACGTTGAATTGGTTTTAGTACAACAATTGTTGTTGTTTCTAACTGTAAAATTTGTCATTTATAAATATTTGATTAATACGAATTGGTTTATTCGTAAGAGCTCAGGAACGAGTAAAAGATAGAATTTTCAAATAGTCTAGACTGCAAATATACAACTATATCTTAATAAAACAATGATTAATCGATATAAACGTGATTTTGGTCGAATAAAAATTAAATTTTGTGAAAAAAAGAAATATGTAAATTGCCGTTAATTATCTTATCATTGCAGGTAAGTGTATAAATGACACAGTAGCCAATTGAAAAAAGGAATTATACTAGAATCAGCGGTTCCCATGAGGAGTGAGCCTTCCGATAAAGCAGAAATGGTCAACCAACTATTGTTTGGAGAGCAGTATGACGTGTTGGAGGAAAAGGAAAATTGGATCAGAATTAAATCTATTCATGATTTGTATGAAGGATGGATTGACCTGAAACAACATTCGCTTAGTGAGGTTCAAATCGAAGAAGGTTCTTATTGCAACGCGCCTACTGAAATTAGACATAAACTAAGAGGCGTAATAAAAGTTACACCAGGTGCATTTTTACCATCAGCATCTCAATTAATAGAGTTAAATATAGAGCTGTCTCTTATACACATCTCCGAGCCCACGAGACCTCTCTAC
>CAJXOV010000608.1 GCA_913057815.1 uncultured Flavobacteriales bacterium | reverse complement strand
AAATCTATTTTTGTCAAAAAAACAAAGACAGTCCGTATGGCTGATTTTAGAACAAGAATGGAATCATGAAATTTAAAATAATTATTACTCTTTTTTGCAACGCGCTTTTACTTTCTGTGACAAGCTATGCTCAGGAAATGACTCAAACAATCAGAGGCTCTGTAAAAGACATAGATACTAATCAGCCTCTTATAGGTGTGGGAATTTGGATTGTAGACTCCTCTCCTACTTTAGCTTCTAATACTGATGCAAATGGAAATTTTAGATTACAGAATGTTCCTCTAGGAAGAGTTACTGTTGAAGTTTCTTACATAGGATATGAGAATAAATTTTTATCTAATGTAGTAGTGAATTCAGCTAAAGAGATCGTGCTAGATGTGCTACTTCAGGAATCTCTAGTAAATATCAAAGAAGCTGTGGTTTCAGGAGATAAAAAAGATGGTGAGGCATTGAACGAAATGGCCATAGTAAGTGCCAGGTCCATTTCACCAGAAGAAACGAGTAGGTATGCAGGCGGGTTTAACGATCCTTCAAGGATAGTATCAAATTTTGCAGGTGTTACCAGTACTCAAGATGGAAGTAATGATGTTATAGTACGAGGAAACTCTCCTAAATATATGCAATGGAGACTGGAGGGTGTTCAAATAAGTAATCCGAATCACTTTGCAGATCAGGGTGGTGTAGGTGGATCTATAAGTGCTTTAAATAATAATCTTTTGGCTACTTCTGACTTTTATACTGGAGCATTTTCTCCACAATATGGAAATGCTCTTTCTGGTGTGTATGATCTCAAATTAAGAGCTGGGAATAATGAGAAGCTAGAGGCTGTTTTTGGTGTAGGATTAATGGGTACTGATTTAACTCTGGAAGGACCATTTAAAAAAGGATACGGTGGATCATTTATAGTGAACTACAGATATTCTACCATTTCTATGCTTAGTGATTTGGGGCTAATAGATATTATAGGTGCATTGAATTTTCAAGATGCCGCGTTTAAAGTAGTTCTACCTACTAAGAAGGCTGGGATATTCTCAGCTTTTGGACTAGGTGGAAATAGTAATTTTCTTTTGGAAGATATTACTCCTGCGCTATGGGAAACTCCTTCTGGTGGAACTTTGAACTCTGAAACAAGAGAAGATTTTAATAAGGACAATTACCTTTTAAATACAGGAATAAATCATACTCTTTCTATAGGTTCTAAGAGTTATTTGAAAAGCACAATATCATATTCATCTGAAAGAATAAATGACGATGTCTTTAGGAAAGAAGTAATTCCATTTTACGATTTACAAGGAGAATGGGAAAGTGATTCTGTCTTAAACAGAAATTTGGACTATAAAAATAGATTGGTAAAATCTACTTCTCAAGGAGGAGTAGTATTTCATTCTAAACTGAATGCTAAAAACAAACTACAGATAGGTGGTCAGTTCTCTTCGTTTGGGTATGAGAACGCACAAAGTAGATTAAGTGAGGGGTCTAATTCAGATAGAACTACTCTAATAGATTTTAAGGAAAACATTAATACAGTAAGGAATTTTGTGAGCTGGAAACATAGGTTAAATGAAAATATCAATATAGTAGCTGGAGCGCATCACATGAATGTACTTCTTACTAATGAAAATAGCATAGAACCACGTATAGCAGCTAACTGGAAAATAGGAAGTAAAAATTCTGTTCATGCTGGATATGGGAAGCATAGCAACATAGAAGGTGTGAATCATTATTTCGCACAGGTGGAACAAAATGGATTGACTGTAGAACCAAACAAGGATTTAAAGCTTCTTAAGGCTGATCATTATGTAGCAGGTTATACGCGGTTATTAAGTAGAAACCTTAGCGCTAAATTCGAGGTGTATTACCAAAACTTATATAATCTTCCAGTGGAAAATGATGAGGCTAGCCTATTCTCAACCATTAATGACACAGGGGAAACTCAGTATGTGGATTTAGTTAATGAAGGAACTGGTGAGAATTATGGAGTAGAGTTTACTTTAGAAAGATCTTTTACGAAGAATTATTATTATTTGATTAATGCATCTCTTTTTGAATCGAAGTACACTGCTTTAGAT
>CAJXOV010000607.1 GCA_913057815.1 uncultured Flavobacteriales bacterium | reverse complement strand
CGAGATGTAGAGAGGTCTCGTGGGCTCGGAGATGTGTATAAGAGACAGCAATGAATACTGCCTATCAATCTTTCTACTTAGTTTATAACGGAACTCAATGGTTATTAATTAATTAATTAATTCAGCATGAAAAATATTTTAATTTTTTTATTCAATCTAGCCTTTTGCGCTATAAATGCTCAACAAGGTATAGGTACAAATAATCCTGATCCATCATCTATATTAGAAATAGCAAGCACTACAAAAGGTTTGTTAATTCCTAGAATGAATAATACTCAGATGACAGCAATTTCTGCTGTTCAGGGACTTATGGTATATTGTACAGATTGTAGCCCAAAAGCTATTTATACGTATGATGCAAGTTCAGAAAATTGGGTTACTAGTGTGACAAATTCGAGTGTTTCAATTAGAGAGATAGAGAGTGTATTCGGTAGTGAGACTAAAACATGGATGGCAAGAGATTTAGGAGCCTCCAGATCAATATCCTCACCAACAGACATAGCATCTTACGGAGATTTATATCAATGGGGAAGAGGAACAGATGGCCACGAAAAGTGGGATAGCACAACAATATCAAAGACAGGCCCTTCTCCAGTACAAAATAATTTTGTTTTTGTTGGTGATTCTAATACAGGTTGGAGATATATAGTAGATGGTACTTTATGGAATAGCACTGGTGAGCTGAGCGATAACAATCCATGTCCAATTGGCTATAGGCTTCCTACACCTACTGAATTATATAATCATGCTGCTAATATAAATTTGCACCATGCGGGTCAAAGAAATTTTAATGGAAATTTAGAGGACCAAGGTTCTTATGGAACCTATTGGACTTCAACATCAGGCATCTATATAAAGATAGAGGGCAGTACTATAACAAGTGAGACGGCAGGTACGGCGTTTGGCCGATGTGTACGATGTATTAAAAATTAAATGTAAATGCAGAATATTGTGATTAGAAAAGCAGTGTTATTTGGAGTATTATTTTTATTTGGGTACTCGGTTTTTTCACAACAAGGTATAGGGACTAATAATCCTGAAACATCTTCGGTATTAGAAATAAAAAGTAATTCTTTAGGAGTGTTGATTCCTAGACTTACCAATTCACAAATGAAAACCATAGCATCGCCAGCAGATGGGTTAATGGTTTATTGTTTAGATTGTCCTAGTTTGGGAATTTATACATTTAACTCAACAACATCTCAGTTTTTGCTCAATGGCCCAAATAATGAATTAGAAGCAACTGTGCCAGGAATAAGCACAGTGTCGAGTACTATAACTAAATATGGTAAAATTAGTACAGAAGTAAAAATCACAGATACCCAAGGATTACCAGTTACCGAAAAAGGGATTGTTTATTCCTCTACAAATACTAGTCCAATACTTTCCAATTCAACTTCTGTAAACAATGATAATGCTCTGGATAATGGTACGTTTTCTACTGAAACAAATGGTTTGTTACCAGAAACTATCTATCATATTCGCTCATTTGCTACAAACATACACGGCACAAGTTATGGCGAAGTTTCAACCCATACAACCCCCAGCGCTTTTGTGTATACCATTGTGCCTACCAATCAACAGTATAGACTTCCCTTATCACAAGATGCTAGTGGTAATGATTATCTTATAGATTGGGGAGACGGTTCTGAATCATATATGATTCCGAGTATGTCTCAAGCTGATAGAAATAATGCTATTCTTCATACATATTCTAGTACTAGTACTGTTACAATAATGGTCTATGGTGATCTTGGAAAAATAATTGAAACTACAGTGAATTCAGCTATAATGATTCGAGATATTTCAAATTGGGGTTCTGCTATAGTTGGAACTAAATCTTTTAAGAATTGTCAAAATCTTTCAATTTCTGCAACAAATCTACCAAACCTTGATGCTAATTTAGCGTATACTTTTAGTGGTGCTACTTCCTTTAATTCAGACATATCAAATTGGGATACTTCTAATGTAACTACTATGGAAGGTATATTTTATGATGCAGATGCTTTTAATCAGGATATATCACAAAAAGAAGTGACAGTTAATGGAGTTACTTATACTGCATGGGAC
>CAJXOV010000606.1 GCA_913057815.1 uncultured Flavobacteriales bacterium | reverse complement strand
TCGGAGATGTGTATAAGAGACAGGTTTTTATAGTTTCCACCAACGGGTACCGGCTTTTTAATACCCTCAATGATTAAATTACTGCTTCTTATAGTCTCTATTTTCGAAACGTTTACTATGTAACTTCTATGCGCTCTGCTAAAATGGCTCTTGGGAAGTTTTTTCTCAATATCCTTCATAGTAGAATGAATAGTGTAATTCCCGTTTTTAGTATGGATAGTTACATAGTCTTTTAACGCTTCGACCATTAGAAAGTCATCCAGTGGAATTTTAATTAACTCTTTTTTGTTTTTTACAAAGATGTACTTAGCTGAGGAGCTGGCTTTTGTAAGAGACTTTAAAAAGTCATTTTCTTGCTTAATTTTCTTTTCAGACTCATGTTTATGAATCGCCATTTCAATAGATGTTCTTACATCAGATTCTTTGAATGGCTTTAAAAGATAAGCGTGAGGTTCAGAACCTTTTGCTTTTTCAAGAGTTTTATCATCAGAATAAGCAGTAAGAAAAATAATAGGAATATCTAAGAATTTTTTTATTTCAGAGGCGGCCTCTATGCCTGTCATATCTCCTTTTAGCATGATATCCATAAGCGCTAAATCTGGTTTTTCAGATTTAGCTAACTCTATAGCTTTAAGACCTGTATCAGCTGTTCCGGCTATTGTGTAGCCCAGCTTTTTTAATCTCATTTCTATATCTTTCCTAACTATACTTTCGTCTTCTGTAACTAATATATTTATCGACATTGTTTTGGGGTGGTGTGTTCTTTTAACTCTTCTCAAAAGTAATTAAAAAGTCTGTGCCATTATCTGTGTTAAGTTCTAGACTGGCATCCAATTGATCTATTAAAGAATAAACCAACTGCATCCCTAAAGAGTCCGATTCTTCATACTTAAAATCTTTAGGTAAACCAACACCATTATCTGCCACTCTTAGACTAATCTGACCTTTACTTTCCTTAATTGATAAATGAACCTTACCGTCTTTTTCTTCAAAAGCGTATTTCATGGCATTTGAAACAAGTTCATTTACTATTAGTCCACATGGTATAGCTTGATCAATAGTTAAATATATTTCATCATAATCTGGTACTAAGGTTATTATCCCACTTGTATAGTTATATGAGTGGATCAAATTACTAGCTAACGTATTAAGGTAATTTGAAAATTCTATTGAAGAAAAGTCTGTTGTTTGGTAAAGAGTTTCGTGAATGTACGACATAGACTTTATCCTGTTTTGACTTTCATCTAATATTTCTAATGTTTTCTCATCTTTCACATAATTACTCTGAAGAGAAAGTATACTACTAATCACTTGTAAATTGTTTTTCACTCTGTGGTGAACCTCTTGAAGTAAAACTTCTTTTTCTTTTAAAGAATCTTTAATTTGTTGTTCTATTTTCTTTCTTTCAGTAATATCTCTAGAAACTCCCATAGAACCTTGAGTTCCACCTTTAGGATCCATAATTATTGATGACGAAAGAAGAGAAACGAAAGTTTCTCCATTTTTTCTTTTATTTACTATTTCACCAGTAAATATTCCTTTTTCATTTACACTGTTAGTTACACGCAAGTGTTCTTTTTTAGTGCCGTAAAGCACACTCACATCCTTACCTAAAATCTCATCCAGTTGGTAACCAAATTGATTTATAGCAGCTTTATTGAACTCAGTAATTTTATTTTCTTTATCAACAGCTATTATCATATCTATTGAAGATTCAATAATATTTCGAGTAAATTTTTGAGCAGCTTGTAGTTTTTCTTGTGTCTTTTTATGAAGCTCTATTTCTTCGGTTAAAGTAATATTAGTTTCTTCGGCTAGTTTATTTCTAATTCTCTCTTCTCTTAGCTCAATTTGAGTAGTTAAATCTACTATAGTTACTTGGACAGCAGGTTTATTATTAAATACCGTTAATGAGGCTTGAATACCAGAATTAATAGACTTTCCATTGGAACTAGTCATTTTAATTTCTTTATAGTCTAACTCTCCTCCTTCTCGTGTTTCTAATAAGTCTTGTTTTACTGTATTCTTACTGTCTCTTATACACATCTGACGCTGCCGACGAATAGAGAG
>CAJXOV010000605.1 GCA_913057815.1 uncultured Flavobacteriales bacterium | reverse complement strand
AGATGTAGAGAGGTCTCGTGGGCTCGGAGATGTGTATAAGAGACAGATCTTTAAGAGAGGTGATGTGAACCCCAAAATGAGATGATTCTACTTTAGCCAGTTCGGCTATATAAGTAGCTACTTTTCCTTCGTCTTCGAAAGAAGAGAGGTTGGTACCTAACTTATCTATTATTTGCTGATAATTCATATCCTTAGTATTTCATAGAGAACTAAATTCATTCTAATTTAGCCGCATGGAAAGTATAAATTTTGAGGTGATTTCTAACGTGGCCTATATTACATTAAATAGACCGGCAGTTTTTAATAGTTTTAACAAGCCTATGGCCTTAAGACTTCAGGATCTTTTAGATCATTGCAAAGACAATAGCGAAATAAGAGCAATTTATATTACTGGAAATGGGAAGGCATTTTGTGCTGGACAGGATTTGCAGGAGATAACGGATCCAAATGGTCCTGAACTTTCAGAGATTGTTAGTAAGCATTATAACCCTATTGTAGAACGAATTAGACAGATAGAGAAGCCAGTAATTACAGCTGTAAATGGTGTGGCAGCAGGAGCAGGGGCTAATATAGCTCTGTCAGGAGATGTGTGTGTGGCTACTGAATCGGCAAATTTTATTCAAGCCTTTAGTAAAATTGGTCTTATTCCGGATAGTGGAGGAACGTTCTTCTTACCACGACTAATAGGATTTCAGAAAGCTTCGGCACTAATGATGCTTGGTGATAAAATATCTGCATCTGAAGCAGAAAAGTTAGGAATGATCTATGCTTTTTTTAGTGATGAGGAATTTGAAGAAAAGTCTAAAGCTATAGCTATCAAACTATCTAAGATGCCTACTAAAGGTTTAGGTTATACTAAGAGAGCCTTAAACCAATCTATGAGAAATTCTTTAACAGAGCAATTGGCTTTGGAAGATGAGCTTCAAACTCTTTCAGGAACTACTCATGATTATGACGAAGGTGTATCAGCATTCCTTGAAAAAAGAAAACCTAATTTTAAAGGAGAATAAGGGTATGTGAGTTTTAACGAGTACGTGTTAATGAATAAGATGCGTTTTAGCTGTTTACTACACATTTTAATAGAGCTTTGTGTTCAACACAAAAATTTAACACATGAAAAGAATTTTACTATCTATACTGTTAGTCTTAGCAGTGAATTTGGGATTTGCACAAGTTTATTTTGCAGTCTCTGCGCAGTCAGCGGATGTTTATGAGGTAAGCTCATTAACAGGAACTATTTTGAGTACATCTACCATCACTTCTACGTCAGGTAATATAAGTGGATTTGGAGGGATGGCAATCAATCCTACCAATGATGATCTTTTTGCTGTAGCTAAAATAAGTGGAGTTAGAGTGCTAGGTATTCTTGATCTAACGGACAATTCATTTTCAGCATTTTCGGATTTGAATGATAAATATGCTGGAATAACTTTTGACGATTCTGGAGAATGTTATGGTATAACTGGTGATGGAGCAGATGTTCCTTCTACTCTATATCAAATAAATATAGCTACTGGTGATGCCACTCTTTTAGTAGACTTAAGTGCTACTGGAGCAGATGGAGAAGCTATAGCATATAATTCTTTTGATGGGAAGATATATAGGTATGGAGGAGGTACAACTTGGCAAACTATTGATGCTTTTGATTTAACTGTTGAAGACCTGACTATGTCTAGTGCACCGGCAGACTATGGTCAAGCTTTATATTATGATGCCATTAATAACTCTTTCGTTTTAGGAGCTGGAGATTCGATTCATAAGGTAACGGAATTGGGCGCTATTACATCAACGATTGTGGCAGAGATAGGTGATGATGATGGTTATAAAGGAATTATCTTAGATACCGATATTATTTCTGTTGAAGAGAATATAGAGCCTAAATATTCAGTTTATCCAAATCCATCCAATGATGGAATTGTGAATGTTTCTTCTACATCTAATATTAGCTCGGTTTCTGTTTATTCATTAGATGGAAGAGAGGTTCTTTTGGCTAAGAATATCGAATCGCCTTCTACAAAAGTTGAATTGACTTCAGGTAGTTACATATTGAAAATAGAAACTGTTTCAGGG
>CAJXOV010000604.1 GCA_913057815.1 uncultured Flavobacteriales bacterium | reverse complement strand
CTTTTAGCTGCATTAGCATCCATTCCTTTGTTTTCAAGAACTCCTGAAAATTTAGAAATAACATCTTGAAAAAGACCATTGTCTTTCATTCCGTCATCGCTTCCTGTAAATAATTCTGTGATTTGACTTAAGCTTCCACTTCCTAACATAGAAGTAATAGAAGATACGATAGAACTAGCACCTTCATCAGCTGCTTCATTTGTAGCAGAAGGACTTAATACGTTTTCTAACATTTTTTCTCCTAGCTTTTCCATAGCTAGTTTTTTAATTTGGTCGAACATCTTTTATTTTTATTTGAGAGTTAAATTGTAGTCAAATGTACTGAGTTCAATCAAACAGTTGATTACGCCATTAAGACGAAATTTAAAGGAGCAAGTCACTTTTATTGTTGGTTGGAGGTATTTATATGATAGTCAATGTTTTAAGGTGTGGATGGTTGGTGATTTAACAAGGGGTACTTTCATATCGAGCTACTTGTCGAATTGTTTTTATAGCTTAGCTTAAATAAAGAAACAAAATGAAAAAATTATTAGGGTTAGCATTTGTAGCAGGATTACTGTTTACATCATGCGGAAAAGAGTACGATTGTACATGTGTTGACACAAGTGGAGTTGTCACTGAAGAAACTGAAAAAGGAAGTGATGCGGAAGATGCTTGTGAGAAGGCTTCATCTTTAATTCCGTTAAAAGTTTGTACTCCTTCTTAATTATGAAGGTTTAAGTAAAGAAAAAGGGAAGCTTAGCTTCCCTTTTTTTTAGTTCAAAGAATATGTTTTTTCTTTTTCTAGTTCTTTTCTGAACACCATTTTTCCATCAAAAACATCAAGCACTATTGGTCGATTTTTTTCTAAGGTATTCCCTAGGATAGCTTTGCTCAATTCATTCATTACCTCGTTTTGAATTACTCTTTTCACAGGTCGCGCCCCGAATTGAGGGTCGTAACCTTTGTCGGATAAATAATTCAATGCTTCATTAGAAACTCGGAGGGTGATTTCTGCTTTCTTCAATCTTTTATTTAATGAGTTCAACTGCAACTTAACTATTTCAGTTATTTCAGCTTTAGACAATGGAGTGAACATAATTATTTCATCTATTCTGTTTAAAAACTCTGGTCTCATTTGATTCTTAAGCTCATTGATTACTTGCTCTGTTGTTCTTTCAAAAACTCCCAAATCTTCACTGTCTGCCTCTTGATAGTTCTCTTGAATGATATGAGAACCTACGTTAGAAGTCATGATGATGATAGTGTTCTTAAAATTCACTTTTCTTCCTTTATTATCCGTAAGGTGACCATCGTCTAACACTTGCAGCATGGTATTGAACACATCGGGATGTGCTTTTTCTATTTCATCCAACAACACTACGCTATAAGGTTTTCTTCTAACCGCTTCAGTCAGTTGACCGCCTTCTTCGTAGCCAATATATCCTGGAGGAGCACCTACTAACCTGCTAACAGAATGTTTCTCTTGGTACTCGCTCATGTCTATTCTAGTCATAGCGTTTTCATCATTAAATAGAAATTCACTTAAAGCTTTAGCCAATTCTGTTTTTCCAACTCCTGTGGTTCCTAAAAAGATGAAAGATCCAATAGGTTTTTCTTCATCAGCCATGCCACTTTTTGATCTTCTAACCGCATCGCTCACTGCTCTAATGGCTTCATGTTGGCCGACTAGTCTTTTTCCTAGTTCCTTTTCTAAGCGTAGCAATTTCTCTCTATCTCCTTCAAGCATTTTGCTTACTTGAATTCCTGTCCACTGGCTGACTACTCCAGCTATTTCTTCCACATCCACCTCTTCTTTTATCATCTTAGAGTTGGTTTGCATATTTCCAAGCACAGCTTTTTGCTTCTCTATTTCTTCCTCTATTTCTTTCAGCCTACCGTAGCGAATTTCAGCCACACGTTCATAGTTTCCATCACGTTCAGCACGTTCTGCTTCCATCTTCAGTTCTTCAATTTCTTTCTTTCCGTTCTGAATAGAATCCACCACATCTTTCTCTGCTTGCCACTTAGCATTTAGCTCAGTTCTGCTTGAGTTTAATTCAGAAAGTTCTTTTCCTAAAGCCTTTATCTT
>CAJXOV010000603.1 GCA_913057815.1 uncultured Flavobacteriales bacterium | reverse complement strand
GCAGCGTCAGATGTGTATAAGAGACAGAGAATTTGACCACTGTTTTTCAGTTTTGATAATGAATTTCTGCGTTGCAACGCTTGACCAACAGCAATTCCTATTCGTGTTAATGATGATTTTAATAAATAATCATCTATTCCTTTTTTTATTAGTTCGGCAGCTTGTTCTTCAGGTAAATCTCCTGTAATGATAATGAAAGGAATTTCACTATGCATTTCCTGGGCATGAGAATATGCCTCTAGTGCGCTATAGTTGGGAAGGTTGAAATCGGAAAGAATTACATCTGGAGCTTCTTTACTTATTGTTTGTTTAAATTCCTTTTCATTGACAGCATGAGTAATAATACAGTTAGGATAGCTCTCTCTTAAATAGTATTCTATCAATTCTGCATCTGATTGATAGTCCTCTAAAAGAACTGCTTTTAATATTGATGAATTAGAAAAATCTTTGAGCATCCAAGTTGTTTTTTTATACTATACAAATGACTTAAAATAAAAAGACCGCCTCGGTAAGATTCTATCTTATCATGAGACGGCCTTTAAGCCATTAATGTGAAAGGTTTTTCCTACGCGGCAGGCACTAAATCGTGAAGTAGGATATATTTTATCATATCTGAATTATTGTCCATATTCATTTTATTCAAGATTCTAGATCTGTAAGTACTAATAGTCTTAGCGCTCAATGAAAGTTGGTTGGCTATGGCATTATTAGGTTTTCCCTCTCCAATTGCTAAAAACACCTCATATTCTCTATCTGAAAGACTGGTATGAGGAAGCTCTTGGTTTTTGTTGTTCATTTCTCTATAAAGAAGTTTAGTAATTTCAGGACTGAGGTATTCACCTCCTTTAGAAATTACTCTAATAGCTTCGATTAAGACATCTGGACTAGAATCTTTGTGCAGGTAACCTGATGCTCCGGCTTTTAGCATTCTAATAGCGAACTGATCTTCAGGATACATTGAGAGTACTAGAACATTAGTTTCTGGATAGAAAATCTTTACTTGTTTTAGAACCTCTAAACCACTTCTGCCAGGTAGAGATACATCTAAGACAATAACATCTACTTGTGTCTTTCTTAGTTTCTGAAGTAATTCTTCACCACTAGAGATGTCGTCAGCCACTAAATCTATATCAGGAAATCCCTGGATAATTTGTCTTATTCCTTCTCTAACAATTTTGTGATCATCGCATATAGCCAATCTTATCATAAGTCTAAAGTTTATGGGTTTGTAAACAATTATGATACAAACATAGAAGACTATTGAAGTTCCTGTATAGGAAGTTGGACTGTACTATTGGTCAGATATTTCCTACACCCGTTCAAGTATATCTTTTTGAGCACCCAACTCATTCAACATAATATATCGAACAATTTCACTAGTGTTCTCCATATTCATCTTATCGTAGATTCTACTTTTATAAGTACTGATCGTTTTTACGGAGAGATTAAGTTTACAACCAATATCACTTAGACTTAAACCTTCACCTAAAGCTAAGAATACTTCAAACTCTCTATCAGATAGTAATTCGTGATTAGCTTTGGTGGTTTTTTTGCCGTGTACTGCTCCCAGAAGAATTTTAGTTAATGACTGACTGATATATTCTTCTCCAGTAGAAATCCTATCTAAGGCTTCCTTTAGAATTTCAGGTTTAGAGTCCTTGTGCAGATAGCCAGAGGCACCAGCCTTTATCATTCTAAGCGCAAATTGATCTTCAGGGTACATACTAAGGATAAGTACACTAATGTTTTCATAAACGGCTTTTAATGATTTAAGTACTTCTAAACCGCTAGAGCCTGGTAAAGAAACGTCAAGAATAACGATATGAGGAGTACCTTTTTTCAATCTTTTCATTAAGGCTTCTCCGCTTTCTACATCGTCTAATATTTCATAATTTCCGAATCCTGTTATTAGTTGTTTTAAACCTTCTCGCACAATGGGATGGTCATCACAGATGATTATTTTTTTCATTGAATTTAGCTTTTAGTCAGTTTTATGTTAATCTTTATTTCAGTTCGTTGGTTTTCGCTGGTTAGGTTAAATTCTCCATCCCAGTTCTTTATTCTTTCTTGCATACCGAAT
>CAJXOV010000602.1 GCA_913057815.1 uncultured Flavobacteriales bacterium | reverse complement strand
CAATTTACACTTTTTGCTTTTTAGCATTTACCCTTGCTATTGGAAGTCTAAATGCACAAGACATTACCATTACGTTCAACGTCAATATGGCAAATTATGAAGTTGATCCAGCTGGTGTATACGTGGCAGGCGGATTAAGTTTCGGAATTCCTGGAGTTAACCCAATGACCGATGATGATATGGATGGAGTATGGACTGCTAGTTTTACTAGACCTTCTGGTTTCGAAGGACATTATGCTTTCGTAAATGGAGCTAATGAGAATTGGAGTGGGAAGGAAAATTTAGCAGGCTTAGATTGTGCTGACGCTGCAAATTTTAATGACAGATATTTACCTCCTTCAAATTCTGATGTTGTCATAAACACCTGCTTTGGCCAATGTTCAACAGATGGTTCTTGTGAGGCTTTGGAAGATCCAATTGAAGTTACTTTTCAGTTAAATACAAATGAAGAAACTGTAGGAATAGATGACGTAGTTTATATTTTTGGTAATGTAATTAATGGTTGGGATCCAACTGCCACTCCAATGTCTGATGATAATTCCGATGGCATATATGAGGTTACGCTTGATCTTCCTTCTGGAGATGTTGAATACAAATACTTTATTGGAGCAACTGAAGAGACTTTAGATCCAATTGAAGATTCTGCTTGCACCGTTACGGCAGCGCCATTCACAAATAGATTTTATACTGTAGGTGATGAGTCAGTGACTCTTCCGCCTGATTGTTTTAATGCTTGCGGTAACTGCGGAGACATCGTGGAACCGACTCTTTTTAACGTCACTTTTAATGTTGATATGTCGGATGTTTCGGAAGTATTCACTATTCCTGAAGTGAATGGAACATTTAATGAGTGGTGTGGGAATTGTAATGCCATGATGGATCAAGGAGATGGAGTATGGAGTACAACTATTGCTCTTGAGCCTGGAACATATGAGTATAAATTCTCTGCGGATACTTGGTACATTCAAGAAGATTTAACTGGATTAACAGGATGCGATATTTTACAAACAGAAGAAATCTGGAACAGATTTGTAGTAGTCGAGGCTGAAGATATAGAAATTGATGTTGTTTGTTGGTCGAGTTGTGCTGCATGTGATGTGTCAGTTTATGAAATTGCTGGAAACGAATACTCGATTTACCCTAATCCAATTTCTGAAGGAAATTTGATTATTGAAGGTGATTTATCTAATAATAATGTGAGTGTTTATAACACTTTAGGAGCTCTAGTTAAAATGGTTCCTTCAAATGGTTTAAATAGAATTGCTATCAATGTTGATGACCTTAATTCTGGAGTATACTTCATGAAAAATGATAATGGATCTGTTCTTGGTAGTTTTGTGAAAAAATAAAAGAATACAGATTGATTAATAATTAACTAATTATATATGTTAAATCATTCCCATCTAGACATACTTAGATGGGAATTTTTTTCAAAAAAAAGTTCTATGAAAAGTACCACCTATCTAACGAGTCTCGTTTTGGTTTTAATTTTCTTGGGTTGTTCTTCACCTTCTAGTCACCATAGTGGAGGAGATCAAAGTCAATCTGAAATTGATAAAAGAGTAGATGAAATATTGTCAACGCTAACATTAGAGGATAAATGTGGGGAAATGACACAGCTAAACCTAGATATGGTTTGTGTAGGTGAACCATATAACTTAGAAAAACCTGATAGATTAGATACTGCTAAACTCAGAAAAGTTATAGTAGATCTTAAAGTTGGTTCTATTTTAAATCAAGGAGGCCAAGCTTATTCTAGAGAAAGATGGTTTGAAATAATTAATGAAATTCAGCGCGTTGCAACGCAGGAAAAAAAATCTAAAATTCCTATTCTTTATGGAATAGATGCTATTCATGGTGTGAACTATACTACTGGTAATAGCTTATTTCCTCAACAAATAGGTTTAGCCGCTACTTGGAATACTGAGTTGGCATATGAAATGGGATGTATTTCAGCTTATGAAACTAGAGCTAGTAATATTCCTTGGACTTTTTCACCAGTTTTAGATTTAGGAAGAGATCCAAGATGGCCAAGACAATGGGAAACTTTCGGAGAGGATCCTCTTTTAGCCTGTCTCTTA
>CAJXOV010000601.1 GCA_913057815.1 uncultured Flavobacteriales bacterium | reverse complement strand
TCTACACCTCTCTATTCGTCGGCAGCGTCAGATGTGTATAAGAGACAGTTTCAGCCATTACTTTATCAAGTAGCTACTAGTGGATTAGAAGCAGATTCAATTGTTTATCCTATTCGTAAAATTTTCAAAGGAAAAAAGAACTTCTATTTTCGAATGACCGAGACTGAACGGATAGATTCAGAATCAAAAACTGTCCATACCACCTTAGGTCCTTTAGAATATGATCACCTGATAGTGGCCACTGGAGCTACCTCTAATTTTTTCGGCATGAAAAACATAGAGAAGTTAGCCATGCCCATGAAGAGCATTGTAGAATCTTTGAATTTGCGAAGCTTAATCATTCAAAACTTTGAGGAGGCTTTAAACACTCAAGATTTAGAAGAGAGAGAAAAACTCATGAATTTTGTAATAGTAGGTGCTGGACCTACTGGAATAGAATTGGCTGGTGCGCTTTCCGAATTAAAGTCTCATATTTTACCCAAGGATTATCCTGATTTGGATATTAGAAAAATGCAAATCCATATAGTGGAAGCTGCAGACAGAGTATTGGCTGCCATGAGTGAATTTGCGTCTAAGAAAAGTGAAGCATATCTGAAGAAAAGAGGAATTCATGTATGGACAGATACCATGGTGAAAGATTTTGATGGAGAATGTGTCTTCACCAACAAGAAGAATCTTCCTGCTAAAACCGTCATTTGGGCTGCCGGAATAAAAGGAGACTCTCCTATTTCTCCTAATTTCAAAAGAACCCGGTCTGAACGAATTTTAGTAGATGAGTTTAATTTGGTTCAAGGAGTAGATAGCATATATGCCATAGGAGACTTGGCACAAATAGAATCCGAAACATATCCAAATGGAAATGCCATGCTTGCTTCTGTGGCAGAACAACAAGGGAAACAATTGGCCAAAAACCTAAATCGATTGGCATCCAACAAAGAGATGAAGCCTTTCAATTATTTTGACAAAGGAACTATGGCTACCATAGGAAGGAATAAAGCGGTGGTAGATTTACCTAAATTTAGTTTTGGAGGAATCATGGGTTGGTTTACATGGATGTTTGTTCATCTAATGCTACTAGTAGATTACAGAAACAGAATGGTGGTTTTCATTAACTGGGTTTGGAGCTATGTAAACTATGATAGAGGAACAAGATTAATAATCAGAAGATATTCTCCCAAGACATATATTCCTGAGGTGGAAATGAAGGAAACAGAAAAAGCATCGTGAAAAGTCTAGTTTATCCAACTATAATATTGTCGATTCTATTTATCAACAGCTCAGGTAACCTGAATGCATTCAATCATGAGAAACATACTGATTCATACATTGATCTAACTTATGAAGACTTTGTTTTTAGATTCGATTATAAGGGATTTAAAAAGACCTACAAAAAGTACAAGAGGAAACTAAAGATCAAGGAAATTGAAATTAAACTGCTAGAAGAAAAAGATCTCAGCTGGCACTTATTACTTCAGCTTCTAAAAAACTCTAGTGAGAATCTGATTTCCCTAAACTCAAAACCAGCAGAAGAATTAAGAATAGAAATATACCCTTATGAAGAAGGAAACAACTGTTGGCTTCAGATGTCCATCATAGAACTATCTAATAATACGCTAGTATTCCATAATTATTGGAGCGAGTGCTGTTCTCCTAATCCCAGGTTCAAATAACCCTAAGCCGACTTAATACTGAAGTAATAAATTCTACTTAACCTGTTTCAAAGCCATTGCGGTTCATCATCTATGTTTGACAAGTATTAACTCTTTCCTAGCCTATTTCTTATGACGTATTTTCAATTTTGGTTTCATAAATTATTCCTTTTGGAAGTTCTGCTCATCTTAGGGTCCAATGTTATTGGTCAAAGAGAGTTTTCGAATGTGGATGAAGCCTTTTAGGTCTGGTGTAGAAGCTGGAAAAGTGAACATTTCAGAATCTACACATAAATTAATAAAGACACATTTTGAATGCACATCTAGAGGAATGATTCCTATAAAAAATCGTGGAGAGATTGAAATGATCTTTGTAAATAATTGATTTTACTTTCTCGAATCTTTTAAATATCTTATTTTAGTTATTGAAAAT
>CAJXOV010000600.1 GCA_913057815.1 uncultured Flavobacteriales bacterium | reverse complement strand
GAGATGTAGAGAGGTCTCGTGGGCTCGGAGATGTGTATAAGAGACAGGAGTATTCACTAGCACCTTGATTGTTAATTACAGCATCGTTAAACCTATTTGAAAACTGTTTAGGTTGATCATCATGACCAATATCGAAGAATTCAGAAGTTATTTCTTCTCCTGGAGTAAGAGTTCCAAAACCTAAATCTACCCAACCAGTTAAAACTCTGGCAGCCGCAGCTATATCGTCCTCAGTATAATTGGTGTAATCTCCAGGCCCTACTAAAGGTCCTTTACCTATAGTGAACAATTCCAGAAGCTCCCTAGCATAGTTTTCGTTAGGAGCTACATTAAAATTTTGGTTCCCGTTTAAGTACCTTAACATAGCAGGATCAATAGTAATAGCCTTAGCGAATTCTCTAAAATTACCTAGTCCGTTTTCCCGTAGTAAAGTGATATGTTTATAAACGAGTCTTGGGTCTTCCACTACTTCTCCCTGAACCACGAAATGGTTATGCCAGAACAGAGTCATCTTTTCTCGAATGCTGTATTCTTGGTTAACGAGTAAACCTACTGTCCAGGAAAAAAGAGAAACTGCTCTTGTAGTAATTTGATCAATGCTTTCTAAATGAGCATCTACCCATGTTTCTCCTATTGGAACATTGAATTCTCCTATAGTGTTTAGTGGGGGAGAAGGAAGATCATAATCGGCTAATAATAACTCTATGCTGGAGTCCATTCCTTGAGTAATAGTCAAGTCGATATTTTCTTTGTTGGCTCCAAAAAGCACTCTGTTAATTAAGTGCTTGGCTTCTCTTTGTGTCCACGCTCCTGTATATGGTTCTAGTCCCGTTTCTGGAGGAGGTGCAGGCGCGGTTACTGGAGATTTAGGTGGTGAAGGAAATTTTCGTAAAGAAGGAATTCTCTGTTTAAAGTCTTTCGGAGAAGAGTTTTTAAGTTCTTCTAGAGTGAGAGGTTTGGACATTTTGACTAGTATTTCGTGTTAACTAAATGTACTTATATTTAGTTAGACGGT
This sequence comes from uncultured Flavobacteriales bacterium, assembly GCA_913057815.1. Classification (GTDB taxonomy): domain Bacteria; phylum Bacteroidota; class Bacteroidia; order Flavobacteriales_D; family Sanyastnellaceae; genus ASP10-05a. The sequence goes on along the minus strand of CAJXOV010000600.1, from coordinate 1,067 downwards.
TAACTAGCCTAAAAGTTTAAATGAACAATCATTTTTTAGTGATTCTCCCACTTAATGGGCTGTTGGAGCTTGACCTTTTTGGTTTGTCGGAAGGTCTAGCAGTAGGCTTATGGTTTACCCTTTTATCAGGCATTGGACCTCTTTTTTCAATGATCAATCCGTTTAAGAAATTTCTTAGGAGCTGGTCACCACATGGCATATATTTAGGATGATCTTCATTTCTGAAGATGGCACCTAATTCACTTTTAGAAATATCCATTCCAGCTAGTTTTATAACTCTCTGAATATCATCGTCTCTATATTTTAGTGCTACACGAAGTTTCTTAAAAATGTCATTATTATCCATGGCGCTAAGATAGAAGTATTCTGTTAATCTACAGGAGGAATACAGCTTGTTCCGAATGTTCCTAAGAAACCTCCAAGATCAGAAACATTTACATCACCATCACCATTAAAATCCCCAGGACAATCATTACAAATACAACTTCCATCTTCTATTTCGGCCAATGGATCAAAGTTAGCTGCATCTGAATTTGTACATCCTCTGCATCCATTTTCTATGAGTTTTAAGGTTCCGATTCCTCTATCAGAAATGCTAAGATCAGTATTTATCTGAATGTAATATGTTATAGCTGGGTCTCCTTCTATGGCAGCCGCAGAAAGCTTAGTAAGTGGAGAAACAGGACAATAAATTTCTTCTCCAAATCCAGAAGGACAGATTTCTCTGTATACCTGTATAGAAGGATTGCTTTCAGAGAATGCTTGAATTTCAAAATTCATGTCACAATCTGAAGTAGTGTATGTGTACCATAGATCAGGAGTTGGGTTTCCAAAACAATTAAAAGCTGAAGCAGTAGATAAAGAAGTGTTCCATTCGATTTCGTTACCTGGAGTAAGAACCATAGCCATATCACAATTATTATTTATTGGAATGTATTCACAACATGAATTATCGCCAAGGCAAGGGTTTGAAGCCATGTTGTCAAAGTTTATAGCCAATGGATCAATACACCCATAAGTACATCTGTCTCTTATACACATCTCCGAGCCCACGAGACCTCTCTACA
>CAJXOV010000599.1 GCA_913057815.1 uncultured Flavobacteriales bacterium | reverse complement strand
GTATCGGTGGGATTCAGGCAGCGTTAAATTCACAAGCTCTTTCTGTGGATCATCTAGAAATAATGACTGAGGAAGATATTTCCCTAGTGGCCAATTCAGAATGTGCTGCTGTAGGTTTACCTTCATGTTCTTTCTTTTTAGGAATCCCTTATGCTCCCATGAGGGCGTTAATAGATGAAGGAGCCATTGGTGTTTTAGCATCGGACTATAATCCTGGAAGTACTCCAAACGGTAACATGAACTTAGTGTTGGCCATGGGATGTATAAAACAAAAATTGCTTCCTGAAGAAGGGATAAATGCTATTACAATTAATGGAGCTTATGCCATGGACTTGTCCGAAACCTTAGGCTCAATAACTCCAGAAAAAATTGCCAACATCATCATCACAAAACCTATGAAAAGCTTGGCTTACTTACCTTACAGCTTTGGTGAAAACATGATTTCTCAGGTTATTTTAAACGGCCAAGTCAACTAGAGGTTTAATTCATCTCATCTACATTTAGTTTAGTTTTTAGAAGGACTTGAAGGCCAAAAGTTTTCGTGATTTTTTTCTAATAATCTTTTCACTAAATTTGAAGGTGTACTTAATACACTTATGAGATTATTATTCTTCATCATATTATTTATCAATGTGTTTAATACACATGCCCAAAGTGGTTTCGTAGAGTTTACAGATTCTTTAGGGATAGTTCATGCAAGCGGAAGTAACGGAGTCTCAGTTTGTGACTACGACAATGATGGTGACTATGATTTTTATGTTTCAGCTACACAAGAAGAAAATCAGCTTTTCGAAAATCAAGGTGATTCTGTTTTCGTGGATATGGCTCCACTCTTAAACTTGGACATTGACGAGTTCACTAAGGCATCTATTTGGGCTGACTTTGACAACGATGGATGGGATGATCTATTTGTATCCAACTATCTAGATGACAATTATCTTTTTAAGAACAACGGAGACGGTTCTTTTTCAGATATGACTAATTCCGCAGGTTTTGTTCAGGAAGGTCACACCAATAGCTTGAATGTAGTCGATATAAATCTAGATGGACTTTTAGACCTTTATGTGGCCAATATTTCATCTTCAAACTTTCTATACATTAATCAAGGAAATTTTGTTTTTAGCGAAGAGATTCAGGCTTATGGGCTTAATGATAATTTAGTAGCTATGGGCGCATTGTTTTTTGATTACGACATGGATAATGATGTAGATTTATACCTCACACATGATGCTTATCAAGAGTTTATTCTCTACAGAAACAATGGAGATGGAACATTCACAGACGTAAGTGTAGAATCAAACACCAATCTGGCTCGTCAGGGAATGGGTGTGAATATCGGAGACTATGACTTAGATGGAGATATGGATATTTACCTTGCAAATCTCTTAGCTAATGATTTGCTACGAAATAACGGAGATGGTACTTTCACGAATATGACTGAAAGTGCAGGAGTAGGGAATTTTGGAATGGGTTGGGGAACTTTTTTCTTAGATATTGACAATGATACCGATGAAGACATCTTCATCAATAACATGTCCTATATGGGTAACTTTCCGAATCTACTTTATCGAAACAATGGAGATGAATCATTTACCAACATCATAGAAGATGGAGAAGCCATGGACAACCATAAGAGCGGTTACGGAGCTGCATCATTTGATTTTAATAGAGATGGTGGCATTGATTTAATTTTAGCTAACACAAGTTCAAATGATAATAATCAGATTTTCATTAATGAGAATACAAAAGGAAATTGGATACAACTGGAGTTAGAAGGAACTATTTCAAATAGAAACGCTATAGGAACCAAACTAAAAGTATTCTCTGACTCACTCGTTCTTATAGATGAAATGGTTGGAGGATCAGGATATTGTTCTCAAAATATGGCTGCCAAACATTTCGGATTAGCTGAAAGAACCGTGGTAGATTCAATTTCTGTGAAATGGCCAAATGGACTGGAAGAGACCTACTATGATTTCGAAATAAACAATCATTATCTCTTGACGGAAAATATCGGGGTCTCACTGTTAGATTACGCTCCACAAGAAGAAGAAGAAGAAGAAGAAGAAGAAGAAGAAGAAGAAGAA
>CAJXOV010000598.1 GCA_913057815.1 uncultured Flavobacteriales bacterium | reverse complement strand
TACACCTCTCTATTCGTCGGCAGCGTCAGATGTGTATAAGAGACAGAAAGTAGATTCTAAAATCTCTGCTACGAATAACTCACTTAAAGGATCGTTAAAAATATTAGTGGTTGAGGATAATGCAATCAATCGTGCAGTTGCTCTTAAGTCACTTGAGATGTTAGGATTGCCTGCCGAAACTGCTGTTGATGGTTTGGAGGCTATTAAACTTATAAAGTCTGAGCTCTTTGATTTAATTCTCATGGATATTCAAATGCCTAACCTGGATGGCTTTCAATGTACCAAACAAATTAGAAATATATTGAGCCAAAACGATCAGCCTATAATTATAGCTATGACAGCAACAGCTGTTTCAAATAAAGAAGAGCAGTTTTTGAAGAACGGCATGGATGACTATTTACCTAAGCCATTAGACGTTGACGAACTTTCGAGAAAAATCCACAATTGGTTTGAATGAAACTTTACAGCTCTTTTTGAAATAGTAAAGTTGACTTGAACTCCAAATTCATTAAGTACCAATTCTCCCTTTTTCCTGTTTTAACAAATCCTTTTGAGCTAAATAGTTTCACACTATTGAGGTTATCTTCCAGAATTGAACAATGTAGTAATCTTAAGTTTAAATGGTTTTTAGAATAATCAATCAACATTTCCAAAGCAGTTCCTGCATACCCAAGGTTTCTAAACTCATCTAGAATATAAATACCAACTCCGGCTCGACTATGTACACTACTGTAATCAAACAAATCAATACACCCACAAACTTCTGAATTGGATTCCATACATATCATAAATCTGTACTGGCAATGCTTGAACAAGTCATGCTCTCCTGAAGTGTATTTATCTAGAACTGATTTACTAAAAGGTAAATAGTTTTCGGATTGCATCCACCCTGAAGTGTCATTTTCTATAGAATAAATTACTTCTGTATCTCCTGCCTCTACTGCTCTTAAGGATAGACCTTTGCTTTGCAAAACACTCATAAGTACAAAGCTATGTCAAATTCTGTGCATAGTATCCTTAAATTTGGTGAATTAATTTTTGGAAATGAAAAATCTAATTGGATTCTTTGTAATAAGCATAGTATTATCCTCTTGTTCGATAAACAGTGACATTATGTTTAGGACTCCTACAGAATATGAATATGATGAGTTCATTGTGAAATCAGAATTAGAATATACTATTTCGCCAAATGATATACTAAATTTCAGATTATTTACCAATAATGGTATCCAGTTACTAGAGCTAAATAGAAACCAACCAAATGCCAGTAGAAATTTGGCTTTTTCATTAAATTATGTAATTAGGCCAGACAGCTTAGTTGAACTCCCTAGCCTAGGGTTTGTGAATATTGCAGGATTAACGGTTCCAGAGGCTCAAGAGACACTATCTACAATGTATGAAGAGTTTTACAATGAACCATTCGTTCAAGTGGAAGTTACTAATAACCGAGTGATAGTCTTTCCGGGGTCAGGTGGTGCAGCCAGAACTATAGGACTTACAAATAACAATACGAGTATCATAGAAGTACTAGCAATGGCGGGAGGAATATCAGCCAGGGGGAAAGCTAAAAAAGTGAAGCTAATTAGAAAGGAAAAAGGAGAAATTAAGGTTTACCTACTTGACTTTAGTACTATTGAAGGTGTTCAGTATGCGAATAGTGTAGTTCAAGCCAATGATATAATATATGTTGAACCTTCAGCTGAGATAGCTCGTGAGGCGTTAAGAGACCTCTCTCCTGTTGTTTCATTACTAAGTAGTTTACTCGTAGTTTACTCTGTATTCAGCGCTAATTAGAATACAAATTGAAAGCTAAAGAATTAGATATAGTAGGAGTTTATTTAATTGAAACTCGAATATTCGAGGATGAGCGTGGCACTTTTTTAGAGAGTTTTAACCAAGCTGATTTTGAGGAAAAAACATCCTTAAAAATAAATTTCGTTCAGGACAATCATTCTATCTCGAAATCAAACGTGTTTCGAGGACTTCATTTTCAAACACCACCGTTTGCCCAAGCAAAACTGATACGAGTTACTAAAGGATCGGTGATTGATGTTTTTCTAGATATTAGAAAAGATTCCAAAACATTTGGT
>CAJXOV010000597.1 GCA_913057815.1 uncultured Flavobacteriales bacterium | reverse complement strand
CTACACCTCTCTATTCGTCGGCAGCGTCAGATGTGTATAAGAGACAGATATGATTTAGGTAAATGGGCGTTGCAAATTAATGATGAAGTAAATTCAGCAGATAGTTTAAATTATCTGTTAGAACTTTTAAACAAGAATCCAAACTTAGTAGTTGAACTTCAGGCTCACACTGATACTAGAGGTGGAGATGAAGCTAACAGAATTCTTTCTGACAAAAGAGCTAAGACTTGTAAAGATTATCTAATTGCTAATGGTATAGCAGCTGATAGATTAGAGTCTAAAGGATTCGGAGAAACTACGACATTGGTAAGCGATGCTCAAATAGCAGCTATGGCTACTAATGAGGAGAAAGAAGCTGGTCATCAAAAGAACAGAAGAACAGAATTTGCTATACTTAGATTTGATTACGTTCCTAAGGAGTAGCTAAAAAAACAATACTAGAAGAAAGGCCCGAGACATCTCGGGCCTTTCTTTTTAGAAGATTTTTTAATTAGTGGAAAACTCTCCTTTAAAGTGTATGGTAAATCACGAATAATATTACTTCATTCAAACTTCTATAAGTACTTTTGTCCACGATTATGGCAGTAGAAAATAGATATCAAAAAAGAGGAGTGTCCGCTGGGAAAGAGGATGTTCACGCAGCTATTAAGAACCTTGATAAAGGATTGTATCCTAAGGCATTCTGTAAAATATTACCTGACTTAGTAGCTGGGGATATAGATTACTGTAATGTTATGCATGCTGACACAGCCGGAACTAAACCATCTTTGGCATATGCTTACTGGAAAGAAACTGGAGACATTTCTGTCTGGAAGAACATAATTCAGGACGCTATGATAATGAACATAGATGATTTAATCTGTGTAGGTATCACTGATAACATTGTTTTATCTTCTACTATAGGAAGAAATAAAAACCTTATAACGGCTGAGGTAATTAAAGAATTAATCCAAGGCACAGCATCTTACATTGAAGAATTGAGAGAGCTAGGAGTTGGAATAGAATTAGCGGGAGGTGAAACAGCAGATGTTGGTGATATAGTTAGAACACTAGATGTTGGTTTTACAGCTTTTGCTCGTGCTAAAAGATCAGACATTATAGACAATGGAAACATAAAGCAAGGAGATGTAATCGTTGGGTTGTCATCATACGGTCAAGCTACCTACGAATCTGAATATAATGGAGGGATGGGAAGTAATGGTCTAACTTCAGCTAGGCATGATGTCTTTAAAAAAGAAGTTGCTGAAAAATATCCTGAAACTTTTGATCCGTTAGTTCCTGATGATTTAGTTTATTCTGGAAATATAGGATTAACAGATAGTGTAGAAGGAGTAGATGTAAATGCAGGTAAACTAGTTCTAAGTCCTACTAGAACTTATGCACCTATAGTAGCTGAGATGCTGAAAAAATTAAGAGGACAAATTAATGGAATGGTGCATTGCTCAGGAGGAGCACAAACTAAAGTGCTTCACTTTGTTGATGACGTTCATATTATAAAAGACAATCTTTTAGATATTCCCCCTCTATTTAAAATGATACATGAACAGTCTGGAACTGATTGGCAAGAAATGTATAGAGTTTTCAATATGGGACATAGATTAGAAGTATACCTTCCTGCTGAATTTGCTGATGAGGTTATTCGGATTTCTAAATCGTTTAATGTTCACGCTCAGGTAGTCGGAAGAGTAGAAGAATCAAAATCTAAGAAATTAACTATAAAGTCTCCTTATGGAGAGTTTGAATATCAAAACTAATCCATGGCTGATTTACTCACTAAATTAGGAGCTATAGCAGACAGATATACTGAAGTTGGAAAACAAATTGTTGATCCATCTATTATTTCTGATATGAAAAGATATACCTCTTTAATGAAGGAGTATAAGGAGTTGGAAGACATAGTCAATGTATATAATGAGTATAAAAATGTTATAGAAAACATTGAATCTAGTAAAGAACTATTGGATGCTGAGACTGACCCTGAGATGAGGGAAATGGCTAAAGAAGAAATAGACAGTCTTCTACCTAGGAAAGAAGAGTTAGATGAAGAGGTGAAGTTGCTGTTAATTCCAAAAGACCCTGAAGACTCTAAAG
>CAJXOV010000596.1 GCA_913057815.1 uncultured Flavobacteriales bacterium | reverse complement strand
AGCATTACGATTCTATAAAAGGTGAAATGGCTGAAAATTTAGCCAAAAAACAAGCCGTTGTAGAAGAAGTAAAAAGATTGCTAGAGATGGAAATTACCCATCATGCTACTTGGGTAAAGAAGACTGATGAGATAAAAGCAATCCAAGAAAAATGGAAGACCATAGGATATGCTCAAAAGAAAGAGAATGAAGAAGTATGGCAGGAATTCAGAGGGCTATGCGACTTATTTTTCGATAAAAAGAAAGCTTACTATGAAAATAGAAATGTTTCTTTAAAAGAGAATCAAGCTAAAAAAGAAGCTCTTATAGAAAAAGCTAAAGCGCTTCAGGAAAGCACTGACTGGAAGAAAACTACGGCTGCATTTATAGATTTACAGAATCAATGGAAAACTGCAGGTGCTACTTTCCAAAAGGAAGAACAAAAATTGTGGCAGAAATTCAGAGCTGCATGTGATACATATTTCAATACTAAAAAAGATCACTTCAAGGACCAAGATGCCGCTCAAGAAGTAAATCTTACTGAGAAGAAAAAAGTACTAACAGAGATCCAGGCTTATACCTTAACTGACAAGCCCGGTGAAGACGTTAAGATTTTAAAAGAACTTTCAGCCAAATGGAATTCTTATGGTTTCGTACCTAGAAAAGACATGGACGAGCTAAATTCAGCATATAAAACAGCTTTAGATGAAAAGTATAAAGTCTTAAAAGTAGCTAGAGAAGATGCGTCAGTGGCCAATTATGGATCTAGAGTAGAAAAGCTTAAAAGCTCTCCAGATGGTGAAAACCAAATGAGAAAAGAGAAACGTCTATTAAAAGATAAAATAGATAGACTTCAGCAGAAAGTGAATCAGTACGAGAACAACATTGGATTCTTCGGTCATTCAAAAGGAGCTGAAGCTCTTAAGAAAGACGTAGAGAAAAAACTCGAGATTAATAAGAGAGAAATTATTGAGATTAGGAAAAAATTGAGACTTTTAGACTGATACAGGATTTTCAATAGGAGTATCTGAAGATCTCGTAATTTGTTTTGGAACAGCGGCTGTGCCACACGGAAGACTAAAGAAAAACGTAGTACCTGCGCCTAACTCTCCTTGTACACTGACTTTTCCATGATGCTTTTTAATTATTCTTTTTACTATAGCTAACCCTACTCCTGTGCCTTCATATTGATCCTTATTGTGTAATCTTTGGAACACATTAAATATCTTATCTGCGTATTTCATGTCTATCCCTATACCATTGTCTGATATAGAATAAGTAATCATATCTCCTTCTTGTTTACTATCTATTACGATTTCTATATTTTCATTTTTCGAAGAAAACTTCACTGCATTCCAAATCAAATTAGAAATGGCGTGTTTAATTAGGTTTTTATCTCCCTGCGCCTCATCTACAGAATTCATTTTCACACTTATGTTAAAATCTGGATAGGCATTGATAGTGTCTGTGACTATACTCTGACATAGATCTCTCATATTGATTTGAGAGAATGAAATGCTTTGTCTTCCTAACTTACTAAATTCCAGCAAATCATGGATTAGTTGAGACATCTCGTGAGCTCCGTCTTTTATGTTGTTCAACAGATGCTTGGCTCTATCTGGAAGAGCTGATGAGTACTCTTTCTCTAGTATCTGAGAAAAACCTCCTACTTTTCTAAGTGGGGCTCTTAAATCATGAGAAACAGAATAACTAAATGACTCTAGTTCTTCCATGGCATCAGTTAAATCCTCTGTTCTTTGTTCTATTCTAGACTCTAATTGTTCATTTAAAACTTTTAGGTCAGACTCAGCTTTATTTCTAGCTACGAACGATCCTATACTATTCGAGAAAGACTTAATGTTAATGTGCTCTTCTTCGTTCCATACTCTTTCATTTTCATAGTTTACATAAAGAATTCCTGCCCAGAATGTGTTCTTCACAAAAACCGGAGATATGTATATAGACTTTACTCCAGTCTTTTCTAAAAATGTTCTAAAAGGAGACTCTTCCAATCCATTTACAGATTCTACAAGTATCTCTCCAGACTCGAACAATTTACTCATTTGATCCTGTCTCTTATACACATCTGACGCTGCCGACGAATAGAGAGGTG
>CAJXOV010000595.1 GCA_913057815.1 uncultured Flavobacteriales bacterium | reverse complement strand
AGACAGGTAGCATGGTCACATGACAAACGGGCTTCTTTAGAATTTGTAGAAAATCAAACTCAGTGGAACGAAAACGTTCTGTTTAGGGCAGGTCTACCCTTTGGTGGTTCTGTATATTTAGAAAATGACGGATTCACCTTTTCATTCTATGATCCTACTGAGTTTAGTAAGATACATGACTTACAATTTGCAACGCGAGAAGAACAAATGGCCTTTAGACTACCTGGCCATGCATGGAAATTAAACCTCATTAATTCTCAGATTGGTAAACTTGAAGGAGAAAAGAAAAAATCTTATTACCACAATTACTTCTTAGGACAAGATAAGGCTGCATGGTCATCACATGTTGGTGTTTTTGAAATGGTCGATTATTCTGAGATTTATGCCGGTATTGACTTGAAGGTTTATAGTAAAAATCAAAATTTAAAATATGACTTCATAGTAACTGTAGGCGCTGATCCGTCTTTGATTAAATTCGATTATACTGGACTGCAAAGCTACAAGCTGGAAGACGGAAATTTGATTTTAGAAACTACTGTTGGAGAATTTACAGAAAGTAAACCCTTTGCTTATCAACTTGAGAATGGCAATCTTAAGGAGGTGGCTTGTTCTTACAAAATGATAAACGATGAAATTAGCTATGTCTTTCCTGAGGGATATAATCGAGATTTAAAACTAATTATTGATCCTGAATTAATAGCTGCTACACTCTCTGGAACTACAGGTGGATCAAGTAATTTTGGACACTCTGCAGCATTCGATCAAGAAGGAAATATTTTTACAGGATGCGTAGCAGGTGGATCGCAGTACCCTGTTACCACAGGAGCTTTCCAGGAAACTTATGGCGGTGGTGGCTGGGATATCGGTATTAGTAAGCTAGACCCTGAGGGAACTAACCTTTTTTGGGCCACTTTTATAGGTGGATCTGAATCAGATTATCCACATTCATTAGTCTCTAATAATGCTGGAGAAATATTTGTCTATGGTTCCACAGCTAGTGGAAACTACCCTGTTACTGATAACGCTTTTCAAAATGTTCATGGAAATGGAGTAGATCCTGGATTTACTTATGATATTATTGTTTCCCATCTAGAGTTTGACGGAAGCGGACTGGTAGGTTCTACCTTTTTAGGAGGTTCGGGATCAGACGGTCAAAATGCCAATGCCGCTAATTATGGAGATAATTATAGAGGTGAAATAATCATAGACTTTGACGATAATCCCATTATAACATCGGGTAGTCAATCTTCTGATTTCCCTGTTTTAGCAGATGCTTATCAAACTACAAATGCAGGTGCTCAAGATGCTGTTATTGTTAAATTGACTCCTGACCTAAGCAGTTTATTGGTTTCTACATATTATGGAAGTAGTGATAATGATATGGGTTATGGAATTAGAACTGCTACGGATGGATCTATATTCATCGGTGGAAGTGCTAGTGAAAATCTACCTATAACTGAAGGAGCTTATCAAACAGAATTTATAGGAGAAAATGGAGGATTTGGAACAGAATTAGATGGATTTATAGCCAAATTCAATGCTGAAGGATCGGCTTTGATTAGCAGCACTTACCATGGAACAGATAGCAAGGATCAAATATTCTTTATTGATTTAGATTTTGAAGAAAACATATTCGCTTACGGACAAGGAGGAGGTGATATGCCCGTAACTGAAGATGTATATTCCAATCCTAATTCAGGACAATTCATTACTAAGTTTTCCAATGATTTAACTGAAATATTAGTAAGTACTGTAGTAGGTTCAGGAAGTGGTTCTACCGACTTTGTTCCTGATGCTTTTTTAGTCGACAACTGTGATAATATTTACATCTCAGCCTACAATGCTTTTGGAGATTTAGAAACTACAGATGATGCTTTATTTACAACAGGCGGATTCTACTTGGCAGTTTATGAAGAAGATCTAGAAGATATTGTTTTTGGCACATTTTACACCGAAAACCATGTGGATGGAGGAACCAGTAGATTTGATAAAAACGGAATAGTATACCAAGGCGTATGCTCAGGAGGTGGATTTAGCACTACTGATGCTGTCTCTTATACACATCTCCGAGCCCACGAGACCTCTCTACATCTC
>CAJXOV010000594.1 GCA_913057815.1 uncultured Flavobacteriales bacterium | reverse complement strand
TTCGTCGGCAGCGTCAGATGTGTATAAGAGACAGATGCTTATATGAAGCCGGAAGAAGTAGATTATGTGAACGTTCACGGAACAAGTACACCATTAGGTGATATCGCAGAAACTAAAGCGATAGCTAAGGTGTTTGGTGAGCATGCTTATAACCTCAATATTTCTTCTACTAAATCTATGACTGGACACCTTTTAGGTGCTGCCGGTGCTATAGAATCCATTGCCTGTATTAAGGCAATTGAAAATCAGATTATTCCTCCTACGATTAATCATGAGGTTATAGACGATAATTTGGATAACAAGTTAAATTTCACTTTGAATAAAGCACAAAAAAGAGAAGTTAATGTTACTCTCACGAACACTTTTGGCTTTGGAGGACATAATACTTCTGCTATTTTCAAAAAGATATAATTACACGCTTGCTTTTCAAGTTCAAATTTCGATCAAAAGAATCTAGAGCATTTCGTTCTTATTTAAAAAGCACTTTTGGTTTAAGAGTTAGAGACCTTGATTTATACTATTTGGCACTTACGCATAGTTCAGTATTGCCGAAAAGAAAGGATTTAAATCAAAGTAACGAACGATTAGAATTTCTTGGTGACGCCATATTAGACGCTATAATAGCCAACCACTTATATCAAACATACCCTGGTTTAACCGAAGGAGAGTTAACTAAAGAGAAATCTAAAATTGTCAGTAGGAAAACGCTGAATTACCTTGCTTCAGAACTTGGCTTGGTTGAATATCTGGATTATTCCATAAATTTTAAAACTGAAGAAACTTCACTGCTTGGAAATGCTCTAGAGGCGTTAATAGGAGCACTTTATTTAGATTTAGGTTTTGAAAAAACAGAGAAGGCGACACTGAAAATGTTCTCTCAAATTAGTATAAGCGCTGTGCTTTATGAACATAAAGATTACAAAAGCTTATTGCATGAGTGGTGTCAACAAGAGAAAAAAGAAATTAAATTTCGTACTGTAAACGAGCAAAAAGTGGAAGGCAGAAACGAATATGAAGTTGAGCTTAGGATATCTGGAGAAATAAGGGGTATAGGCAAAGCATACTCAAAGAAAAAAGCCCAGAAGATAGCCGCACAAAACGCATATGAAAAAATAAAAATGGAAATTTAGAAGTGGCTACCCTTAACCTGGACATAGAATTTGATTACGATTTTCAATTGATAGCAATCAGTTCTAATCAACGGGCATACACCCTATGTTGGGCCATTAACAATATGCTAAAGTCTAGTTTGTCTTTAGCTGACAGCCATACTATGCAGGCTAAGAATAGAATAGTCCAGTATAGAAAATATATATCAAACGAACGAGGTTTTTATTTTACTTTGCTTTGCAATAAAAGTTTAAATGACAGACTTTTAAAAGAGCTTCCTACTGTTGACTTTTTGATTAAAATTCATGAAGAAGACAGTCCATATTCAGAATCTGAAATCGTTTTAAGATTAAGAAAGTTAAAAGAGATTCAAGCTGTTTATTCTTTAGATGTATCAATTCTAAAGTCTAAACAGGCATTAATATTTGATTAGATGAAAAAGACAAAAATAGTAGCTACGCTGGGTCCAGCTTCTTCAAGTCCTGAAGAATTGGAAAGAATGATGAAAGCTGGAATGAATGTAGCTAGATTGAATTTTTCTCATGGTGAACATGAGAATTACGGTAAAGTGATAAAGACAATTAGATCGTTAGATGAAAAGCTAAATACGCATACGGCTATTTTGGCCGATTTACAGGGGCCTAAGATTAGAACAGATGTAATGGCTGGAGACGGAGCACAGCTGGTAACGGGAGACGTAGTCGAAATTAGCACAAAGAATGTAGAAGGAACTGCTAAGCGCTTTAGTACTAATTATCAGAGTTTTGCTAAGGATGTGAAAAAGGGAGAAAAAATTCTTTTAGACGATGGAAAGATTCACCTTGAAGTTGACTCCACTAATGGAAAAGATTTAGTTAAAGCAAAAATCACGCACGGTGGACTGCTAACTTCTAGAAAAGGGATTAATCTTCCAAATACAGCTATTTCGTTACCATGTCTAACACCTAAAGATTTAATAGACTTGGATTATGCTCTGAGCCAAGATGTGGA
>CAJXOV010000593.1 GCA_913057815.1 uncultured Flavobacteriales bacterium | reverse complement strand
ATAAAGGCTAGAAACCGTCCTTGAACACGGCCTGAAATCATTTTGGGCTTGATAGCCTTTCTAAAAGTTTCTTTCTCTAATTCGTTTAAGTATCTAGGAATATCAGAGGCACTCTGCTGGATATAGTCTTCTATCAGATCTTCTCTCATTGTTAATCACATTCAGCACCAAATGAAGCTAAAAAGATGGAGACATCATCAATATTTGTGTTTCCAAGACCATCCACATCACCAGGACAATCGATATTCAAACAGCCAAAATCACCAAGTAAAATTCCTAAGTCTAATACCGAAATGGCTCCGTCATTATCTAAATCACCGAAACATGGCCCTGGTTCAGGTAATATTTCATCTCCAGTAATTTCTCCATCACAGTTGTTGTCTATTCCTTCGAATGTTCCAGGAGCATCAGGAAAAACAGTGTTGTTCGAATCATCACAGTCAAATAGATTGGTAACTCCATCATCATCAATATCTACTATTCCCGCACAAGTGTCGAAATCGGCCAAACAGAATTCAGCTAGACAATCACCACAGGTAGCCTCTGTTCCAAAGGGAGGACATTGGGTTAAACAATTAGCTACTAAGCAGCTAACTTGTTCTCCAAAACAAGCTGAACAATCAGGAGTTAATTCTGAATTTTCGATAATACACGTTGTAACACATCCTTCAAGATCGGCATCGAACAAACATCCTAAACCGCAGTCTTGAGCCGTTTGTAACACTGCATCTATATTGTTTCCTAAGAAATCTAAATCTTCATCAGAACAGTTTCCCTGAGAGGACATGTTAAAACTAAAAACGAATCCAAAAAGGGCTAACAGAACTAAATTTTTCATAAAAACAAAGGTAGCCATTATTATCCTACACTAAAACTGCATTAGCTATTGGTTCTATTAAGTATATTACACCGCTGTGAGAGTTCAAAATAAACTTCGCCTTCTTGGATTAGTTACACTAATTGGTATGCCTTTGTTAGGGTGGGGTTTGTCATGGCTGTTTGATTTAGGATTTCCTATTCTTGAGTGGTTTTGGCCATCTAATCTTATAGTTCAGTTTATAGTAGGAACACTTTTTGGAATTGTCTTAGGTGTAATCGCCTCTTGGTTAACCGAACGTTCGTTTATGAACTCAGTAAAAAACCGCTATCATACTTTGTTGTCTAGTTTGAAATTCACATGGTTTGATGTTTTCTTTATTTCTATTTGTGCAGGTATTGGAGAAGAAATTTTGTTCAGATTCGCGTTGCAATCTCTCATAGGAGTATGGCTGGCTGCGTTGATTTTTGTAGTAATCCATGGATATTTAAATCCTAAAGATTGGCGAATTTCTATCTATGGATGTTTTATGATAGTAGCTTCAGCTGGATTTGGATATTTAGCCAGAGAGTTGGGAATGTTGTCAGCTATGGTTGCCCATACTGCTGTAGATGTTTACTTGTTAGCACAGCTTAAATTGGAAGATAAAAAACCTACTTTTGACTCCTTCGAAAATGATTAAAACTAAGAATTTAAAAAAGGCCTATGGAACTTTAGAAGTTCTCAAAGGTGTAGATATTGAAATTCCTAAAGGAGAGGTGGTTTCTATAGTTGGAGCTTCTGGAGCTGGTAAAACTACCTTACTTCAGATTCTAGGAACTCTTGATAGACCAGACTCCGGAGAACTGATTTTCAATGGTAAAGATATTTCTTCTCTTTCTTCAAAAGCTTTGTCAAAGTTTAGAAATGAGCATATTGGATTTATCTTTCAATTTCATCAACTGCTTCCTGAATTTACCGCTTTGGAAAATGTATGCATACCGGCCATGATAGGAGGCAAGAGCTTCTCGTCCGTAACTGAAAGAGCATTGGAATTGTTAGATACCTTAGGGTTAAAAGACAGAGCATCCCATAAACCTGCTGAACTATCAGGAGGAGAACAACAAAGAGTGGCAGTAGCTAGGAGCTTAATTAACTCTCCCGATGTGATATTAGCAGATGAACCTAGCGGGAATTTAGATTCTAAAAATGCCAAAGAATTACACGACTTATTTTTTCATTTGAGAGATACTCTTGGTCCTGTCTCTTATACACATCTCCGAGCCCACGAGACCTCTCTACATCTC
>CAJXOV010000592.1 GCA_913057815.1 uncultured Flavobacteriales bacterium | reverse complement strand
ACACCTCTCTATTCGTCGGCAGCGTCAGATGTGTATAAGAGACAGGTAGGGAATCCTGAAACACTAAACACTCGCTGTAAATTGTCATTTTGAGCTTTCAATTCTGGATCGATAGCAGTTCTTCTTGGGAAATCAATTTCCATAAGAACAACATTTTCATCAGCCCATTTTATAAATTCTTCTTTAACTAAAACATTGTCATGAAGTTTAAAACACCATCCACACCAATCAGAACCAGTGAAAAACCCTAAAACAGGTTTTCCTGTTTTTTGAGATTGTTCATGTGCTAATTGTAAATCAGTATACCAAGTAAGACCATCTTTTTCAATAATCCCTTTTGCTAGAGGTGCTTTATCTGAATGATTAGTAACCTTAACTTTTTTCTTTTCAGCTACTGGCTTTGCTTTTACTCTAGTATCTAAACCACTGTTTTCAATATCTAAATCAGCTTTTACTGGATTAGCATTTGAACAAAAAGAAAATGCAGACATTGTGAGCATTAGGATACAAGCAAGAGAAAGGAAACTTAATTTTTTCATTATCATTTTTATTGGACTATAAAGTTACGGATTCTATTTAATTTGGTTATAACTGTATTCCTTTCTAAGGAAGTTATTATATGATCCCTATGTTCAAAAGGTATGCCATTATATCAATTTTACTTCTATAGATAGAATAGATTTGTGTTTAAGAATATGGAGGATTATAATTACGTAACCGATCAGGTGTCATTAAATGAACTACAATCGGTTTTTAGAGCTGCTACAGTAGTAGGTGTAGATTTAGAATTTGATAAAAATAGATATGCTTTTGGCTTTAACCTTAGTTTAGTCCAGTTGAAAATAGGTGATGGTATTTATCTTGTTGACGCATTAGAAATAGAAGACCTTTCATTAGTATTTGAGCTGCTCGAGAACAAATCAGTTCAAAAAATAGTCTTTGCGTTTGGTGAAGATTTGAGACTCCTTCATTCATTGCAATGCTTCCCTAAAAACGTTTACGATTTGAGCATAACATCTAGCTTACTAGATTTTAGACCATGCTCACTTAGTTCATTAACCAATATGGTTTTAGGAGTAGAAGAGAAAGAATCCAGTCAGAAAAGCAACTGGCTAAAAAGACCACTTTCTCCAGCTCAACTGGCATATGCAGCCGAAGATGTGAGGTTTTTAGAGGAACTTTTACATAATCTTGAAAAAGATGCAAAAACTCGTGGTGTTGTTGATTGGGTCCATGAAGAAAACTCACGTTATGACATCCTAGATTATAGCGAAGTTCAAAATTTCAGCCCAATTAAGGCCAAAGAAAGAAAAGGGTTAACAGAATATCAATTTTACATCCTTGAAAGTTTAATGGAACTTAGGGAGTCTATAGCGGAAAGAGAGAACAAACCAGGATACCATATTGTCTCCAAAGATGTCTTGCTGCTTTTGGCTAATGGCGAAATGAAGCTTAAAGATATGTTCAGTGTGAAAGGTATTTCAAAGCATTTTAAGAATTCATTTGCTAAAGAAGCTATTCATGAGATATTAAAAGACTCTAGCTTAAAGTCTAAGGAATTAAATCTATCTCTTACTGAACCAGCAATTAGGAAACTAAATAAAGAAGAGTATACTTCCATGTTAGCCAGAAAGAAGATAACTGAGAACATTATTCAATCTGTCCTTATGCCTATTAAAAGTCACCTTAAATTAGAAAAAGGAGAAAACACGGCATCTTATATTTTTAGTAATAAAATTATGGGTGATATAGCAGTTAAAGGATTGGGTGAACAATTGCCATATAAACAAAAGCTTATCTGGGATTATGGATCAATTTTAAATTTGGATTTAGCCCTTTTAAGCAAGTAAATAACTTTTCGGATTATTTTACGTAAAGTCATTCATGAATTTTGATGACCTTCTATTTACACAAAGCCAGAAAGAAGCAGCTATTTATGCGTTATACCAAATCGCTAGGAGTGATGAGGATTTAGCGGAAGAAGAGATTACTTTTATTAAAAATGTAGGTCTTAAGTTAGGTGAGGTGTTTGATTATTTGTCAGTCAACTCGTTAATAATCAAAAATTCATCTCAGTATTTAACAGCTGTCTCTTATACACATCTCCGAGCCCA
>CAJXOV010000591.1 GCA_913057815.1 uncultured Flavobacteriales bacterium | reverse complement strand
AAATATACCTATCTAGCAAACCATAATTTGGTAGCCATTTTATCAGGACCTTGAGTAGACACCGCTGACTGAGCATTAGCAGAATTTGATGTATACACACTTGTTCCATATTGTAATCTTTGAGGATAAACACCATTAAGATCTCCAGCAAAGCTTATGATATCATTATTAGTTGATTCAATAAACGCTGCACTTGGATAACCAGTATCTCTAACAATTGCCCAAGATTCATACCCGTTTGTATAATTAGCTACCCATCTTTGTGTTGCTATCTTTTCTAGCTGTTCTTCCATGGTTCCACTTAGTGATCCCATGTCAGATGCTAAAAAATCAGATGACGTAGATGTTTGCCATAGAGCCATCGCTTTATCTAAACCTATTTGATAATATGAGTTAGCATCTCCAGAGACAAGGCCCTTAAGAATTGCTTCTGCTATCATAAAATGTGAGTCGGCAGTTGTCATAACAATTGTAGGAAATATTAGACTAGCTTCATTTGTTTTCTGAGTAACTATCTCTGAAGGTTCAGAGAATAAATCAGGATGCATATAGCTTTTAATTTTCCCACTTAGTCGGGAAGGTAACCCAACGTAGTTAGTAAATTCTGGCATTGTTATAGTTATATCTGTAGCTGTTTCTGTCCAAGTATAATCTGTACCCAAAACAAGACCAGCTCCGTTTAACGTACTCTGTAAAAAGGCTACGTGATCATCAATTAGAGCAACATTTTCACCAGTTGTTGGCTTTAAAATTGTCATTGTTCCACCAACACTAGGCTTCGTAATTTTACTTAATCTTGGGTCATTGTTATTTTGTAAGATATTGACCATCGCTTCAGTCGCTCTCCATTGACTGCCAGCGAAATTATGCCATATATCACCATATGACGCAGAACCTCCCCAAATATTTGACTCTTCTATATATGCTGCAAATAATGCATCTGTTTCAGCAAGTACTCCTGAAGCAATAGCTTCAGAGGCTGCGTTTGCAGAAAAATCTTCTCCTGGAGCCCCACTAGCTCTTAATGCAATTCGCAATTTTAAACTATTTGCAAGTTTTTTCCAGTTTTGCATATTCCCGCCAAATATTACATCATTTTCACCTAATTGATCAACACCTTCTCCGGTTGTTGTATTTGAACCAATGATAGTGATAGCCTGATCTAACTCAGCAATAATTCCTTTGTAGATATCTATTTGAGCATCATACTTTGGTAATTTAATGTCAGGATCAGATGCCTCAGAGTAAGGAATCATTCCATGAGTCTCAGTGAATTGTGCATAATATAATCCTTTCATGACAAGTCCTAAAGCATAATATTGATCATTTTCTAAAGGTCCTTCTTCACCAACAAGATTCATGTAGGCTGTTAAGGTACTATTATAAGCTGCATACCAGTCCCAGGCACCTAGATCTGTATAAAAACTGTTATATACCCATCCTAAATCACCACTCCAGTCGGAACCAGCCCAACCGTTTGAGATTTGAGCTGAAAACCCATCAGGATGTATTAAGTCTCCAAACCACAATGGAACCATTGTCGGTCTGTAAAATTGCTGTTGTAATGTAGTTACAAAAAACTTAGCACTAACATCAGAAGTAGAAAGAGCATCTGGTTGTTGATTAATGTCATTAAAGTCATCTGTACATGACACAGATATTGCCAGCACAAGACTTACTATTATTAAAATTTTATTTTTCATTGTTACGTATTTTATGTTAAAAAGTTAAATTTAAATTTAATCCTATACTTCTTAAAGTAGGCATAGCATTATGAGACAACCCTTGAACTCCTATAGAAGTTCCAAGCATAGATTCTGGATCAATATCTTCAGCCTTATTCATAAGGAAAAATAGATTTCTACCAACAACTTGAACTGTTGCACTTTGTATTCCTACTTTATTAGATTTCACAGGAATACTGTACCCTAATGATAATTCTCTTAATCTAATATTATCCTGGTCATAAATATAATTCTCAGAAATATTAGACATAGCCGTCCAGTATTGTTGACCTGTAATACTTTCAGTATTGGCACCACCTGTACCTGTATTTGTACCACTAACTGTAATCCCTGTATCACGGTATTGTAACTGTCTCTTATACACATCTCCGA
>CAJXOV010000590.1 GCA_913057815.1 uncultured Flavobacteriales bacterium | reverse complement strand
GCTATAATTAATAGGCCATTAAAAGAATCATTTTCTTTTAATATTAATTCAATTTCGGCATTATCAGAAATTTCCATTGTAGTTCCTTCCTTGTTGTAATCCTCTACGTAAGGCAAGTTTTGGCTGAGATAGAATCCTACTCCCGAAGCTATGATAAGGATGCTCAATATAACTTTTAGCTTTTTTGAAAGTTTAATTGATGAGTAGATGTTGATAGCCAGAAGTATTGAAGAAACGGCTGCTACTATTTTAGGAAGGACAAAAGATATGGTCCAGCCTATTCCAAAACTGGAGACTAAAAATTCAGTAACGGAATTAGAAAATACAGTTATAAGAATAATGAGTAATATTAATAGTACTGACCAGAAATGCTTCATGAATAAAAATTAGCAGAAATGTTATTTACCTGTTCTTTAAAAATCACCAAATCTAAGACTTAAGAACGTACAGCAGATTTATACAAATCAATCCATTGTGAACTGTTCATTTTTTGAAATAACTCTGCTATCAGTTCATAAGGAATGTCCTTTACTTTTTTAAATCGAATGCATGACTTTCCCATGTCAAGTTTGAATTTAGAGTGATTAGGATATTCATTAACAAACCATTTATGTAGTTTGTGATCGGCATACAATCCCATATGGTATAAAGCTATGAAATTCTTTTGGTTAGCTATGCTGGCAAATGGAAGCGGAAGCTTAGGGTCACAGTGATAACCATCAGGAAACACTGAGTGTGGAATATAAAATCCAATCATTCCATAGCTCATTCCTTCTTGAAAGTCTCCCTCTAGGTTATCCTGAATCGTTTTTCTTAGTTTCAGAAAAGCTTCTTTCCGTTCAACGGGAACTTGGGCAATATACTCAGAAGGTGAATTTGGTTTGTCAGCCATTTTAAAAGTGTTTTTCCAAATTTAAAAAGAATTTCAATTCTATGAAATCATTATTCTAGGATGTTCACAAAATAGAAAATTAGCTTTCTAGATAAATTATCGATCCATCGCACCAGAAAGTCCATATATCCCTGCGCTTATCAGGAGTAAAGGGATTGTTGAAATCCATCCCATTCCCCATAATGAATACCCCATAATGATCCCCAAAGCGATTAAAGCTGTTCCAATAAATCCACTTCCGAATGAAGTTCCATGTTTTAAATCATCGGGTTTGATAACCTTGTTTATTTCTAAATGGTCAATATGATCAATTACTGCCTTTATTTGGTCAGGAGATGCCTTAGCAGATTCCAAATATCTACCAATTGAAATGTAAGAATTCCCGCTTTGTCTATGTCTTACTGCTTGATTTTTAAGTTCTTCAAGGTCTGCTTCTTTCATGGGTTTACTTTTTGGCTATTTCAGTTGTTGGGCGTAGCAAAGCTCTAATTGATTTGTTAAATCATAGATAAAATCACTTTTAGTTAATATGTTCTAATAATACTTCATACTAACTTAATAGTAGAATCGATTAAAAAAGGTAATTTTGCTGTGAAATTAATAAATGTTAGGACTAAATTCCTAATTAACAATTTACCTAAACCAAAAAAGATGAAATTAAAAAGTTTCATGTTAGCACTGTTTTCTGCAGTCCTAACTCTTCCTGCTTTCAGTCAGGATCTATTAATCACCGCTATTTTCGATGGTACAATGTCAGGAGGAGATCCTCGTGGTGTTGAACTATATGTGTTAAATGATATTCCTGATTTATCTCTTTATGGAGTTGGAATAGCTAATAATGGTGGAGGTACTGATGGACAGGAGTATACCTTTCCAGCAGATGCTGTTACTGCAGGAGATTATATTCACCTAGTAAGAGAAGCTGCAAATTTCGCAACGTACTTTCCAGGAGAAACTGCAGAATATGTATCAGGAATTTTTAGTATTAATGGAGATGATCCTGTTGAGCTATATTTCAATGGGAATGTTATTGATGTATATGGTGATGTTTGCTGTGATGGTTCTGGTCTTGCATGGGATTATTTAGATGGATATTCTTATAGAGTAGACGGAACTACCGCTGCTACTACATGGGTAGCTGGTGATTGGTTACTACCTGGAATTAATATATACGATGGAGCTGCATCTAATACTGCTGCTGCTACACCAATGCCAATTGGAACTTATTCTCCTACATCT
>CAJXOV010000589.1 GCA_913057815.1 uncultured Flavobacteriales bacterium | reverse complement strand
ATCTACACCTCTCTATTCGTCGGCAGCGTCAGATGTGTATAAGAGACAGAGCCACCAGTGATGGCGGTTTTATCTTCTGTGGTGAATCTACAGATTATGACCCAAATTTAGAATTCTCTGAAGGGCCACCTCAGCAAGGTTGGCTCGTAAAAGTAGATGAATACGGCTGCTTGGTAGAAGGCTGCCAACTCTCAGACAATATTAATGTGCTAGAAAAGTCTGGCGCCAACCCATACTTCAAAGCCGGACCTATTCCTGCTGGGCAGTTTTTAAACATCTACCAAACCTTTAATGCGCCACCAAACGCTACTTATCAGCTCATCAACTTAAACGGACAACTCCTAGAGTCTTTTCCAGCTATGAGCAAAGGAACTACTATGATGTTGGATGTTTCTAAGTATAATGCTGGAAGTTATGTGCTTTCGTTGGTTAACGGTGGTGAGGTATTGCAAAGCCAGAGGATAATTGTCAATTGATTGGGGTTTAATTTAAAAGAAGCTGGCTTTTAGGATTAGCCTACTTATCTTGCCCTGATTATAAATTAGTATCTGAAATTGAAATATCTACAATACATCTTTTTACTCGGAGTGGCTTTTTGCAACGCTTTAACTTCACATGGTCAGGGTTATCCAGAGCCAAGTTTTTTAATAGAAAACACTGAAAACAACTGTACATTCTTGCTTTCAGCCAAATTGGGAGATCCAGCTTCGAGTATCATACGGTGGGAAGATCAAGAGAAAAACACCATCCAAACCGAGAAAAACTCTATAGAAATTTTCATGCCTGGAGATTACTATCTCATCTATGAGTTAGGCGGACAAGAGTACCGATCGAAGTATGAACTAACTGCTGACCATTGCATTCTGCATTTGGATCACTCCTGCCAGAGTAGTAATTATAGAAACGAGGCGGCCTATTTCCGAGATGTTTTACCAGAGTATTATTGGACTTTCGAAAACAAGGGAGACTCCGTAGATCTTTCAGGGATTGGAAACTCTAACTATGTAGTATTCCCTGATTTTAAAAATTCCGTTCGGGAATCTCTCAACTTATCAGAATTTCATGATGATAGTCAAGCTATTGCCAACAGAAACATCTGCCAAACACCTCCTAAAGAGCCTTTGTCAGACCTTGACAAGTCGATTGTTGGGGAATATTTGAGTAGAAATCAGCAGTGTGTATTCTGCGATAAAAACATTACGCTTTACAAACAGTTTTCTATAGAAGCGCTAGGGAAAATCGAGTTTGAAGACGGCTCATTGAACCTTGACATTTTTAGACCAAACACAAAAATAGAAAGTGGTGGTCCTGGAATAAAAGAAACTGTAGGGCTGTACTTTCAGATTTTAGATCAGCAAAACAGGTTTTCTTTTTCTTATGGAGTGTCTGCTGATATGGATCAATCAAAAGATGGAATAGTTGATAGAAACGTAGCCCATAGAGAAGTCAAAGACATGCAATATGCAGACATTCTAAGAAACGGGAGTCAAGGTTATAAAGGGTGGCACCACTTTGCTTTTTCTATTGATTTAGAATTAAATATGGCCAAGTTTTATTTAGATGGCAGGCTAATAGATTCTGGTGAAATGAAAGGATTGAACGTTGAGGATATCGATGGTTTTAAGGACGATGATTTTTCTTTTCAGATTCCAAGAACATTTTTAAATAAACTAGCGGGTAATGGCACTCAAGGGGGACACATAGATGAAATAGCTCTTTATACAAATCACATTTTAAGCCCTGACTTAATTTACCAGCATTTCCAAGATGCCATTCCTCAGAAAGACAAAAACGGAACTGTAAAGGGAGGAGGAAATCATTATTCTTACTCACCTAGTATCTCGTCTCCCGGTGAAAAGACAACTCTTTCATCACAAGTAAAATACCGCAACAAGGAGTTTCCTATTGGATACATGGAAAACGAATATGCGGAAGGATTAAATCAGGAGTCCAACTACAGGTTACATCCTTTGGATACGAATGGCCCAGGAGATTGGTACACCTCAAATCCAGATGATTCAGATTCAAGTGATTATAGATACATAGACTGGGAAGGAGCTAAGGAATTATTAGGATGGAAAAACTCATTGGAAAACCCAATAGCTGTCTCTTATACACATCTGACGCTGCCGAC
>CAJXOV010000588.1 GCA_913057815.1 uncultured Flavobacteriales bacterium | reverse complement strand
CGAGATGTAGAGAGGTCTCGTGGGCTCGGAGATGTGTATAAGAGACAGTAATGGAGATGATTTTTCAGAAATCCCTTTGATTGAAAACACTTCTGTGGGCATGAACATGTTCTTCTTACCGAAGGAGAATCAAAAACTAGAGGTGAGTTTAAGCAACTTAAATGAGTATAGATTTGGTGGAGAAATGATGAATGAAAACCCGGCTTACTTGGCAGCTCAGTCTGAAGAAAGAACGCACAATGTGTGGATGGGAAGTGCTGATTATCAAATCAACTTTAATAAAGATAAATCAAGCCTTATTACTTATGCCGCGTGGCAAAACACTACTAGAGATCACTATACAGGAATAATTCCTGATGAGGCTGAAGAATTGGCTGAACATCTAGAAAATCCTCCTTACGGAACTTCTGATGTTACTACTTTTAATACAGGCATACAGCTAAATCATAAAATTCACAAGTTTCTTACTGGACAGAATGTATTCACACTAGGAACAGAGTTCGTGTATGACGAAGTGAATGATGTAATTCCTGCATACAATTATCTTATTGATCAAATCACAAGAAACTATGGAACTTTTCTACAGAGTGATTGGAATGTGGTTAAAAACATCACTCTTCTTTCAGGTGTGAGAATGGATCTTCATAATCTAGTGGATCAACCTATTTTTAGCCCTCGCGCTTCCCTCTTATACAAGCTCAAAAAGAATACTCAGTTTAGGGTAAACTACGGTGCTGGTTTTAGAGCGCCACAGGCTTTTGATGCTGATTTACACATCGCCTTTGCTGGAGGTGGAATTTCGAGAGTGCTTCTTTCTCCTGATTTAGCTCCTGAGAAATCTCAAAGCTGGAGTGGTTCTATCAACTATGATAAACCTTCTGAAAACTTCATAGTAGGATTTACACTGGAAGGTTTTTATACACGATTGAATAAGGCATTTTATCTAAACCCAATAGGTGAAGATGAATTTGGTGAATTATTCGAAAAGCAAAATGGGCAAGGTGCCACCGTTACAGGTGGAACCATAGAACTGAGAGCTAATTACAACCGTAAGGCGCAATTAGAAGCAGGAATTACGTTGCAAACTTCTGAGTTCGATGAAAAAGTGTCTTATATAGATGGTTTGGAGGGAATTACTAAGTTTGTGAGAACACCTAACGAATATGGTTTTGCTACGCTAAGCTTTACTCCAAATGAACGAATTAATGCCAATCTAAATTACATATACACAGGAAGTATGCTGGTGCCGCATTTTGCTGGTGCTCCTAACCAAACAGTGGATGAAATAATAAATTCTGATTCTTTTTCAGAGTTGAGCCTTAAGTTCAGCTATGCTTTTCCATTGAAAAAAATGAACTCGCAAATTGAACTTTATTCTGGAGTGAAGAATATATTTAATGCTTACCAAGATCAGTTTGATGTAGGAAAAAATAGAGATAGTAATTTCGTTTACGGCCCTGCACAGCCAAGAACTATTTTCTTTGGGATTAAATTGAAATCTAAATAGAAGGACTAATTCGGAGAGTTTTTCATAACAATACTGTGGTACACCTGGCCAATTCTATATTTTCATTTTGACAATATGTGAATTCTATGCCTATCTTTTTTTATGCCAAAAAAAGAAACAAAAAAGGGCATCATAAAAAACAAGTTGAGTCTTTCTGTTTTGGTGGATTTAAGTTATAACTCATTTCTCAGTCTGAGTCTTAGTTTTAAGCGGTATCTCTGATGATTGAAAAACTCAACTTCACACTTTTTATGTAGCTCCACCACACCTGATTCTATGGATAATTAGATAAGAAATTTTTCTATTAAATAATAATAGAATAGGTTCCTTTCAATAGTCATGTTTAGCACATAAATGAAATACCTTTGCCCTTATGTCTACTCCTATAAAAAACCTAGATGCCATTCTTAAAAAACTCGGAATTAGAGAACTGAATGACATGCAAAAAGAAGCCTATGAGGCCATTCTAGAAAATCCTGAAATCATTATCCTCTCTCCTACTGGAACTGGTAAAACACTTGCTTTTTTACTTCCCTTGATTGAAGATTTAGATAGAACTGATGATGAGCTTCAAGCTATGATCTTAGTTCCTTCTAGAGAGTTAGCCATGCAAATAGAACAGGTGGCA
>CAJXOV010000587.1 GCA_913057815.1 uncultured Flavobacteriales bacterium | reverse complement strand
ACATGTTTAAAGTCTTTACAGGTTAATAGTTAATCTCTTTGCACACTACTTGATCCTTAAATCTTAAGTCAAGCGTTGTGTATTTATTCCAATTCTGTTTACCGATGGTCTCTTTATAGAAAACTTCTAGTCGGTTTAATTTGTCTTCAACGTTGGCAGACTCTCCTAAAAGAATTTTGTGGCTACCCACTCTTGGTACCAATTCGAATTCTTTATCTTCATTCACATACACATGCTCCACTTGATTTGACCAGAAATCTGATGTTTCTAAAAAAGTGGCTACTTGAAAAATTTCGTCTAAAAGTGAACTTGCCCTTAGTTCTTTATTCACTTCGAGTAAAGAAAGGGTAGTACCATCTAATGACTCGCTAATTCTTCCAGTAAACAGCATTAGTCGGGGATTTTTGGTAGAAAGAGTAGGCATTTTCACGCCATCTTTATCTACTAAAAAGCTTTCACCGTCTGCATTTATAATTCTAACGAAGGGTACGCGCTGTTCAGCACTGATTTTCAGCTTTCCATCAACAGTTTTATGAACAGTCGGATTTTTGATCAATGGATTGGAATTTAATGCAGCTTGAATCTTTGAAAGATTGATGTCATCTATGTGTGCTCCTATGATAGGAGTGCCTATGCTTGTGATTTCTTTTTCTAGCTGTTTTTCAGTGATTAAGGCTTCAGCAGCACTTACATCTAACTTGATTTCCATTGCCCAACAAGTCACCTCCGATTGTTTCTGAACCGCAAAAGCAGTTAGGAATATTATAGCTGAAATAGCTGCTATTATCCCTAATTTTCTCCAAATATTTTTCATGATAATGCTTGTTTTATAGGGTTTGCCAATTTGGCTATATCGCCAGCTCCTAAGGTTAGGAGTAGTTCTGGTTTTTCAGTTTTTACCCAGTTTAGAGTTTCTTCTTTCGAAAGGAGTTTCTTTTGGGTTGTAATTTTTTCTAATAACCATCCGCTCGTTATTCCTTCTATCGGGAGTTCTCTAGCTGGATATATATCTAACAGTATGACTTCGTCTAATTCGGATAAACTCGAGGCAAATTCATCTATGAAATCACTGGTTCTGGAGAAGAGGTGAGGTTGAAATATTCCCGTTAATTTTTTGCTTGGATATAGCTCTTTAGCTGCGGAAATGGCTGCTTTTAGTTCTGTAGGGTGGTGGGCGTAATCGTCAATGTAAACATGGTCATAAGTGTTTACAAGTGTTTCGAAACGTCTTTTTATTCCTTTAAAACTGTCTAATCCTGTAGTTAGTTTTTCAAGTTCCAATCCGGATTCTGCAGCCAGGGATAATGCGGCTAATGCATTTTCAGCATTGTGCCTTCCTGCCATAGGAAAAGCTATATTTTGGAAGTTTCCTTTTGGAGTTTTTATGTCTAAAAAGTAAACTCCATCTTTTAGAACTCGTGAGGTGATTTGATAATCTGCAGCTTCAGTCCATCCGTATGTTAGAATAGATTTAGGTGTGCGTTGCAACGCGTTTTCTCCTAAGAGCTCTTCTGCTATATCTTCATGTAAGAGAAGAATATCAGAAACTTGTTCAGTAAAGAGTCTAAATGAACTCAATAGAGTATTTTTCTCACCATAGATGTCTAAATGGTCGGCATCCGTGGAGGTAATAATGGCTCCTGATGGATGCAGAGTAAGAAAACTTCTGTCGTATTCGTCTGCTTCTACTACCGTAATTTTGGCTCCGTCTTCATGTACAAAGTTAGATTCGAAATTAGTAGCTATTCCTCCTAGAAAAGCGCTTACTGGTTCTCCATAGGCATGAATCAAATGAGCTAGAATAGAGCTGGTAGTTGTCTTTCCGTGGGTGCCTGCTACGGCTAATCCTTGAGTATTTCCGGTAATGATTCCTAAGGCTTCAGATCTTTTTAGAATGTTAAATCCATTAGATTCTAAGTGGTTAAATCCTTTATGTCCTGAAGGTATAGCAGGAGTGTAAATGACTAAGGTATTTTTGTGTACTTGGTCTAAAAAATCTTTTGGAATTAATTCAACTTGGTCTTCAAAGTGAATATGGATTCCCTCTGCCTCTAATTTGTCGGTTAATGGGGTGGAGGTCTTGTCGTATCCAGATACGTTTTTTCCAATTCGCTTAAAGCTGTCTCTTATACACAT
>CAJXOV010000586.1 GCA_913057815.1 uncultured Flavobacteriales bacterium | reverse complement strand
GATGTGTATAAGAGACAGTCATCGCACTTCTTGACAGAGTCGTTCATTTCTTCTTCATCGATATAACCATAGTCAAAAGCTCTATAAAGTTGGCTTCTAGTTTCTGCCATAGAACCTTTTGAAATGGCTAAAAATTGCCTGAATTCTTTATTCCCTTCTCTAGCGAATCCTTCAGCTATGTTATCCATGCAAGAACCCGATGACCTTTTGATTTGGTCTTTTAAGGAAAAATCTTTTGCAAAATCACTTCGTTTAACGTAATCACGAATTAATTGACAAACGACCCTTGACTCTTGCCAAACCCTCAACTCTTCAAACCTCTTTATACTTGGCATTGCTACTTTTTAAATCTATAATATATAATTCAGTTCTGAACATTGAACAGAGAACTGAAAACAGCAAACTGAGAACTGAGAACTGAGAACTAGAAAACTTCAAAAAGCTCCGAATAAGCACTCTCCTTCCTAACCTCCTTAGTTAACTCAAGTAATCGTCCATCCCTAACCAAAGAAACCATTTTCTCTATATCGTCTCCGAAGATTCTGTCTTCTGATGCAAAATCTACATGTTTACGAATTTCTGCGTGTAACGCTTCCATCACTTTGCTTCCTTTCAATCCATCTTTCTTACGGAAATCATAAGCTTGTGCCGCACACATTAACTCTATGGCTAATATTTGCTCTACGTTTCCACAGATTTCATTGGCTCTTCTTCCGCTAATGCTTCCCATGCTTACGTGATCTTCCTGTCCCATACTAGTAGGAATGCTGTCTGCACTGGCTGGCCAGCATAGTCCTTTATTTTCACTGGCTAAAGCAGCTGTGGTGTACTGAACTATCATAAATCCAGAATCCATTCCTGCACCTTCCATGAGCAACTTAGGGGTTCCTTCATACTTTCCTTCTAGTGCTAGATAAGCTCTTCTGTCTGAAATGTTTCCAATTTCTGAACAAGCTAGTCCTACATAATCTATAGGCAGTGCCATAGGCTGACCATGGAAGTTTCCTCCGCTGATAGTTAAATCTGTAGAGAAAACGATAGGATTATCTGTTACAGAATTTATTTCTACTTCAAGTGTTTCTTTTAGGTGAAGCCACGCGTTTCTGCTTGTTCCGTGCACCTGAGGAACACATCTTAATGAATATGGGTCTTGGACTTTATCGCAGTTTTTATGTGACGTAACTATTTCAGAATCTTTCAATAATGCTCTCACTCTAGAAGCTACGTGAACATTTCCAATGTGCGGACGGGTTTCATGAAGCTGAGCATTGAAAGGCATTTCTGACCCTTTTAATCCTTCTACCATCATGGCTGCTGAAATGTCTGCATGAGAAAGTACTTTGTACATTCTCTCTACCAATTGCACCGCGTGAGATGCTATAAACTGAGTACCGTTTATTAACGCAAGTCCATCTTTAGCTCCTAAATTAACTGGTTTTAAACCATTCTCGGAAAGTACTTCTGCTGCAGTTATTCTTCCTGATTCTCCCCACACATATCCTTCTCCCAAAAGAGGAAGAAACAAGTGTGACAGTGGTGCTAAATCACCACTTGCTCCTACTGAACCTTGCTTGGGAACTACGGGAATAATGTCGTTTTTTATTTGAAATACTATTCTATCTACAACCGTTTCAGAAACGCCAGAGAATCCTTTGCAAAGAGCATGAACTTTAAGAATCAGCATTACTTTGCTTAATTCCTTAGAAATAGGCTCACCAGTTCCTACGGAGTGACTAAGTAAGATTTTGCGTTGCAATTCTTTGGTGTCCTTTGGAGAAATTTTGGTGTCACACAGCGGTCCAAAACCAGTATTTATTCCATAGACAGTTCTGCTTCCAGCGGCTATTTCATCAACTATGGCCTCAGATGCTTTAACGCTCTCACGGGCATCGGTAGTGATTTCTATCTGCTCCTCTCCTCTAGCTATGGCTAAAGCTAATCCTGCAGTCAAATGGTCTATTCCTAATTTAAACATGTCTCAAAGTTAGACTTTAGATTGATAACTTACAATATCATTTAGTTGTACTTTTGATAACCTAAGATTATTACAATATGATAGTTTACGCTTCGACTATCGCTCAGCGCAAGTAGTTGATAGTTGATAGTTGATAGTTGATAGTTGATAGTTGATAGTTGATAGTTG
>CAJXOV010000585.1 GCA_913057815.1 uncultured Flavobacteriales bacterium | reverse complement strand
AGCTATATCCGCCTGAATCTGCTCAAACTGTAAGTTGATTATGTCTCCACTAATATTTACTAGACCCATTCCTTCAGGTGTTTCTTGAGGAAGACACTGAAAGCTAATCGATTGAATAGAAAAGTCTACGGGCCCTATAATTGCACTTTGACTAGGAATGTGCAATGCATCAGAAAGTGGTAAATAATAAAAAGGTTCCCCTTCATTTAAGAAATGACCATCTGGTAAGAGAGGAGATTGAGTAAATGTATTTCCAGCAGAAGGTATGTCTTGGTCATTTTCAATATTAACAGGGTTTCCATTCTGAAAAGGAGATATGGCTAATAACTCAGTGCTGGAAGAAGAACTAAATCCAGTACCAAAGTAATTAGCTGTAGCGTCTGCAAAGTCTGCTACGGTAAAATCATGAAGGTTACCAGTGTTGGTATTGCAGGTGAGGCGTAAACCATTGGTGAGGTCTGCTCCTTCTTCTGCTATTTGCACATTGGTACCATTGGCTAATATGGCATAATCTAAACCATCAAGTGTGTTTTTATACACTCTGTCATCAGCGGTTCTAGTGTCTCTTACTCTGATACCGAAGGTTCTAGATTCTGAATTAAATGTGGATGTTCCTTCTATATAATTATCAGTAATAGCCCAACCTGTTCCGCCCAACAAGGCTATTCCCTCATAATCTGCTGCCGACAGCTGTAATTCTGTAGTAGGTCCTTCTCCTGTTCTTATTACATTTTCTCTTACGTCTTGGAACATGGTGTTGGTCATGTAAATTCCTACTCTGTTTTTATCAAATACATTGTTTCTGATTTTAGAGGCATTCCATGGAGTATGTGTAGAGGTCATGTAAATCCCGTAATTCAATCCTGAGAAATTAGGAGTCCCGAAGTCAGGGTTGTCTATGTCTCCACTTCCTTTTATAGCTGTCCTTGCATTAAACAGTCTTATTCCTTCTCCTCTCTGACTCCAATCTGTATAATGTGCGTCACTTACATTATTATAAAATTTACAATTGATTATATTATATCCTTTTACAAATTTGTACCCTATGTGATTATGGAAATCCCCTCCATAGACTCCTTGTTCCTCCATTTGATATTCAAAAAATCTATAATCATCATCAATTAAAAAAGTGCAGTCATTAAACCCTCCTATTTCATCTCCGTCCATTGAAGTTCGCACTAAGCTAATTGCACTTATACAGTTATGAAATGTGGTTCCGTTATGTGCAAAGATGTTAGCAGACCGCCAAGTGTTTGAACTTTCATCTGAAAAATCACCACCTATAGATTCTGTCCAATCTGTTATGGCTGATCCTATTCCGTTTTCGGCATGTTCTATCGTACAATGATTAAGAATTATACCTGCCACAGGTTCAGTAGATGTTCTGTATAGGTCTATTCCTCTCCATGTATCACAGGAGGTAAACGTACAATTATCAAAAGTGATGTTAGCTCCTGGTTGGATGATTAGGGAGGTGTTGGACTTGAAATAAAATTCTCGTTCAGATATCACCCCAACATAATCTGAAGCGACAATTAAATCACTACTAAATATTAAGTCGTTACTGCCAATATAATTTTCAGAAGTATCATCTAATATAAAAGTGTCAGACTCAGACACTCCTGCTGGATAAACTGATACTAAATCAGGAGTATTGAACAAACCATTAATCACACAAGGCTCATAAATGTTATACCCGTAAAACTCACCACTTCCAACTAAAGCTGGAAGATTCATGAGAGAATATCCATTATTTAATATGTATATATCTTCAATAGGCTCAAACTCCATTCCATTAAAATAGCTCCATTCAATGTCACCAATATCCTTAGGATAAGCTTCATTTAATAAAATTGAGATGGTATTATCCTCACAAGATGGATGATGAGTAACGATTGGATTAATTGTATAATCAGCCCAGGCTACATAATCCTGTGTAGAAGTAAAGACACAGCCTAATTCTGAATTAGTAGCCGTTATAGTGTAATCTCCATCGATTGGGTCAACTAACGAATTTCCG
Source organism: uncultured Flavobacteriales bacterium (assembly GCA_913057815.1). Lineage (GTDB taxonomy): Bacteria > Bacteroidota > Bacteroidia > Flavobacteriales_D > Sanyastnellaceae > ASP10-05a. The sequence goes on along the minus strand of CAJXOV010000585.1, from coordinate 124 downwards.
GCATCTGTATATGTAAACGGATCTGTAGTGTTCTCATAATTAAAAGTAAAGGAGCTTTCGTTATTCACAACTATAGGTGATCCAGTAAATGCGCTGGTAATGCTTCCTCCTGGGGCACAACCCC
>CAJXOV010000584.1 GCA_913057815.1 uncultured Flavobacteriales bacterium | reverse complement strand
TATGGTCTTAAAACTTCATACCCGTTATAGACCACATCAAAATCTAATTCTTGATGGCTACTTCTATTTGAAATTACACTCGACTCTTTAAGATTAGCTCTGTATCGGATTAACTCTTCATAAATAATCACTCGTGAGGTGAAAATTGGCGAATCTGGTTCATCATCTGGAACTACTTGAATAATATAGTTCCCGCTTATTAAAGGAATCATCATATCATTTGGAAAACTAAATGTATAATGCATATAAGGAATAGCGGAGTTAAAAGAAGGTTCGAAATCAGTAATTGGATTTTCACTAAACCCTCTTATGTATTCATTAGTTTGTAGGTCTGATAACTCCCAATCATGTGAGCAATGCAGGACTTTAACTACATAGTCGGCATCATTTCCGCTTAGGTCATCAAATGAGTATTCTAATGGAGAATTGCTATTGAAATTGATCATTGGATAACTAGGATAGGAGTCTCCCTGTCTAATTTGTAGCGTTTTTATATACTCTTTATGAATTCTATTCCTAGTGTCTAGATTCTCGTCATCAACGTAGGAATTAGTTGCTGAACTCTGTAGGTTTAGGATTAATCCACAAATTACCGTGGAGAAAAGTATCAGTGTTTTATACATGCGTATTTGTCTTGTTTGTCTTGTTATATCTAGCGTTGCAATCTTATTTAGAATAATTCTAAATTATTTCCATGGTATTTTAAACACGGTTCTAACCATTACAATTACCTACTTTTGCCGTCCAAAAGTAAAGGATAATCATCAGATGTCTAGAACCATAAAAATTCGCAAAGGAGCGGATATTAGGCTTGTTGGGGCAGCTAAAGAAACTCTTAAAGAGACTGTAGCTGGTAGTATATATGCTATCAAACCAACCGACTTTCACGGCTTAATCCCTAAGCTTCTTCTCAAAGAAGGTGCCGAAGTTAAAAAGGGAACCCCACTTTTTCATGATAAGTATAATGAAGGCATTGTCTTCACCTCTCCTGTGAGTGGTGAAGTGGCTGAAGTTGTACGTGGAGCTAAAAGGAAAATTTTAGAAATAAGAGTTTTAGCAGATTCATCGAATTCTGCTGAGAGTGTTTCTAAACCTAGTTCTTTATCTTCGAAAGAAGAAGTAACTAAATCGCTAATGTCATCGGGGTTGTGGCCTTTTATTAGGCAACGTCCGTTTAGCACTATAGCCAGACCAACTGATACTCCGAAAGCTATTTTTGTGAGTACTTTTAATTCAGCTCCGTTAGCACCTAATCCTGATTTCGTATTGAAAGGAAAGGAAGCTGCATTTAAGACAGGATTAACTGCTCTTTCAGCTCTAGCTAATGGAAGTAAGGTAGAATTAGGCGTTTCTTCTAGCTCATCTTGGTTCAATCAATTTAGTTCTGAAGCGAATCTTACTACATACGATGGTCCTCACCCTGCAGGTAACGTGGGAGTGCAGATTCATAAAACTAATCCTTTGAATAAAGGTGAAGTAGTGTGGTATTGCAACGCTCAAGATGTGGTAAACATTGGCGAAACTTTAAGTTCAGGAGAATTAAATGTAGATAGGATAGTAGCGTTAGTGGGATCTGAAGTAAAAGACCCTCAGTATTACACTACTAAAATAGGTGCTGCAGTTAAAGCTGTAACTGAAGGAAATATCTCAGAGGGAAACCAAAGAATCATTAGTGGAGATGTGTTGACTGGTGAGAAAGTATCTAAAGATAATTTCATAGGATTTTATAGTGAACAACTGTCAGTAGTTCCTGAAGGTGATGAACCTCAGTTTTTCTTAACTGATGGTTGGTTAGCTCCAGGTTTCAATAAGTTCTCTTTGAGTAAGTCTTTTCCAACATGGATTTCTCCTAAATCTAAGAAATTCACTCTAGACACGAATATGAATGGAGAGGAAAGAAAATTCGTAGTGACAGGTCAATATGAAAAGGTTTTCCCATTTGATATTTACCCAGTTCAATTAGTGAAGTCTATTATCGTAAATGATATAGATATGATGGAGAAATTAGGGATTTATGAAGTTGCTCCAGAAGATTTCGCTTTGTGTGAATATGCTTGTACATCTAAGATAAATGTTCAAAGCATTATCAGAGAAGGGTTGGATACTATAATGGAAGAGTTTAAACTGTCTCTTATACACATCTCCGAGCC
>CAJXOV010000583.1 GCA_913057815.1 uncultured Flavobacteriales bacterium | reverse complement strand
GATCTACACCTCTCTATTCGTCGGCAGCGTCAGATGTGTATAAGAGACAGGAGAGCATGATGTAACCACTTGGGGCAGTGATGCCGAGGCTCGTTTTAGCGTTGCAAATTCATTAAAAATAGGAAAGCTTACATGGGATAGTTTGAATATTTGGGAATCAGAAAACTCAGGGCCAGGAACAGGAGGGAAATTCGGACCTAATTTATTTGAAGGAAAAGCCATTGAAATTAACTTTTCTGGAAACCAATTGAAAATTTGGGATTCGTTACCAACGCAACTGAATGATTACTTAAAAGCTCCATTAATTTATGAAGATGATATGATGTTTATAGAAGGAGTGAGCGCCATTAATGGGAATGATTATCCAAACAGGTTTTTGATTCACAGCGGTTATGGTGGAGCAGTGCTTTATGATGATGCGTTTGCTTCTGAATCTAAAATAGGAGAGCATATTGAAATCACTGATGAGCAGGAGCTAAGAGATTCATACGGAAACGTGCTAAAAACCTTAAAAGGAACATTGCCCAGTTTCTCTATAGCTGGTTTAGAATTTGAGGATGTCACAGTTGGTTTTTTCGAAGGAAGTATAGGACGTCAGCAGGTGAGTGTAATAGGAGGAGATTTATTAAAACGATTTGATCTAATTATAGATGCTGATCGAGAGTTTATTTATCTGAAGAGCGTTTAAGAAATTGAAAACTGTAACAATATCTATCCTTGGTCGTCTCTCTTTTAGAATCAAAGTAAATTTAATATTGCTGCGTTTGGTTCACTAACCTTTAATCAAAATGAAAAACTATTTTTTACTTAGTCTAGTTCTTGGTGTTGCCTTCGTTTCAGAAGCCCAGTTGGATAAATCTGATATTACAGCCATTGAAACTATCTTTTCGGTAGATAATGAAATTCCATCACCAGGATGTGCTTTAGGAATATTCAAGAATGGAGAACTGATATATTCCAATGGGTTTGGATATGCTAATTTAGAATATGAAATCCCCAATACTGATAAATCTGTTTTTAGAATAGCATCTACATCTAAGCAGTTCACTGCAGCATGTATTCTACGATTGGTAGAACAGGGTAAATTGAAACTTGATCAAACATTGCAAAGCTTTTTCCCTGAATTTCCTGATTATGGGAAGGATATTACTGTCAAACATTTATTGAACCATACCAGTGGAATTAGAGATTACCTGCAGTTGGCATATTTAAAAGGTTATGGTGATGAAGATTATTACGCAGATGAAGATGTAATGAAATGGTTGATTAATCAAACTAACCTGAATTTTTCTCCAGGTGAAGAGTTTACCTATAGTAATTCAGGGTATTGGCTTCTAGGTCAAATAGTGAATCAAGTGTCGGAAATGAATATGGCAGATTTTGCCCAGCAGGAACTGTTTGAACCTCTGGGAATGACGAATACTCATTTTCATAACGACTATACTCAAATAGTCAAAAACAGAGCTTCAGGTTATATGCCGTCACGTACTGGTGGATTCCAGATTAGCATGACTACACTGGATATGATAGGAGATGGAGGAATCTTCACAAGTATTCAGGATATTAAGAAGTGGGATGATGCTTTTTATAATTCTAAGGTATTGAGTACTGAGTTTTGGGAAATGATGACTAATCAAGGTGTATTGAATGATGGAGAAGTTATAGATTATGCATCGGGGTTGTTTATTGACGAATACAATGGGTTAAAGACTATTAGTCATGGAGGAGCATTCGTTGGTTTTAGAACAGAATTACTTCGTTTTCCTGAGGAAAAAATTACCATAGCCATATTTGCAAATAGAGGAGATTTTAGTCCATCAAGAAAAGCTTATGAAGTAGCTGATATACTACTGAAAGATCAGTTTGTAGTGGAGGAGAGCGTAAAAGAGGAATCAGCACTAGATGTCATCGATGCTGCTCCTTCTGATATTTATGAATTTGACCAAATAGTTGGGGATTACGAGGTCCAGCCGGGATTGGTGGTGGAGATAAACGTAGAAAATGACTCTCTTTCAGTATTTCAGACTTGGAATGATTCTAATTACAAAATCGTTAATGTGGAAGGAAATACGTATCAAATTCCTGGAGAAACAGGTATTAGTTTTAGCTTCTTAGAATTAGAAGATGATCTAACACAAGTTCTATCTGTTTTACAA
>CAJXOV010000582.1 GCA_913057815.1 uncultured Flavobacteriales bacterium | reverse complement strand
TGTAGAGAGGTCTCGTGGGCTCGGAGATGTGTATAAGAGACAGGGGTTAGAGATGAATTTAGGGGTTCAGATAAAACTTTAAAAAAGATAACTATTAATAATGTTATCCGAATATTATTTGTAAATTTGCACCCTCAATTTTTTGAACAAAAAGTATAATTATGGATATCTTAAGAGAAGTTTCGAAGAAGTTAGTTGCTGCTAACGAATTACCAGAATTTGGTGCGGGGGATACTGTCATCGTTAGTTATAAGATTAAGGAAGGAAGTAAAGAAAGAATCCAACAGTTTCAAGGAATCGTTATTCAAAAAAGAAGCACTGGACCTACTGAGACATTTACCGTTAGAAAAATGAGCGGAGGAATTGGAGTAGAGAGAATCTTCCCAATCAATTCTCCTTTCATTGATGATGTAAAAGTCACTAAAAAAGGTAAAGTCAGAAGAGCTAGAATTTTCTACCAGAGAGAAAGAACAGGTAAGTCTGCAAGAATTAAGGAAAAGAAAAGATTTACTAAGAAAAGCTAAGCTTCCCTTAGAATTAAAATATATAAAGCCTCTTCATTTTGAAGGGGCTTTTTTAGTACCTCTACTTTTTAATTGAACTTGGTAAAAACTACGGAATCAACCTCAAGTCTTTTTGGCAACCACTTCATTAAGGATTCCTCCAACACTTCAATTTCGTCAGTCATTAAGCTTTCATCCCAAGTATATATCAAATTCAACAGCTTACCCGAAGATTCCCTATACAAGTACTTATGTTTCATTTTTGGATAAAGCGCTACTAACTCGTCTTCTACTTTCTTATTTAAGTCCAATTGACTTTTCATTTTTTCAACCTCACTCCTGAGAGTTGAATTCTCTTTCTCTAAAGAATTTATGAAAATGTCCTTCTGACTGATTTCAGAACTCTCTTTTTTGCTCAATCTATTTATTATAGACTCAATATCCTTGTCTTGAGTAATAGTTATATGCGCAGGTTCCAAATCAAAATCTGCTGCTGCACCTTTTAAGGCCTGAATTCTATTCTCAGGAATAAGATCTCCTTTTAAATGATAAGTACAACTAATAGAGTCCCCATCATTCACGTGTGAAGGAGCTAATACATAGACGTCATATTTAGCTGTTTCTGATTCTATATATGCATTGTACTGTGTTATATTCCTTTCGGTAATTGTGCGTTGCAACACATTCCAAAATGTTATCACACTGGGAATCATCACTAAAAAGATAAATCCGAAAATATAGTTCTTGATCTTTTTCTCTTTTTTAGGGTCAACAAACTGCTTCACAGGAAACCTCAAGTATCTTATATACAAATAAGTAGGCAGAGCAATAAAGACAGAATTGATAAAAAACAAATAGAAAGCTCCTAAAAAATAACTCAAATTTCCTATTGCTAAACCATAACCAGCTGTACATAGAGGGGGCATTAATGCAGTGGCTATAGCTACACCAGGAACCACATTACTTTTTAAAGATCTACTACCTGCTATAATTCCAGCAGAACCACCTATGAAAGCTACCATTATAGCATAAATAGTGGCGCTTGTCCTACTAAAGAGTTCTGCGTTTATTTCTTTAAATGGAGTAAAGTAAAAATATAAAGTACTCATTAAAAGACTGATAAATATGGTAGAACCATAATTCTTTAATGATTTCACTAAAAGGTCTCCATCATTAGTTCCAGCTGCAAAACCAACACCTAGAATAGGTCCCATTAATGGAGAAATTAGCATAGCACCTATTATAATAGCAGCACTATTGGTATTTAAACCAAGGCAAGCGATAAGAATAGAACACACAAGGATCCAAGCGGCATGCCCTCTAAACTCCACATCGTTTCTTATTCCTTCAGCTGTTCCTTCATGATCAATGCCTTCTTTTAGACTAGTTAAGGATTTGAGGTACTTTTTTAGTGAAGTCAAAAAGACTTGAAAATGATTATCTAACTTAACCTTTTCCTTGTCTTGCTTGATTTTAGCTGCTTCCAGCTCAGCTGAAGCTTTTTGAGATGCTTTTTCAGCTGCTTCTTCAGGGGTATTTTCTTTCTCAGGGATAGTACTCATAATAAAAATAATCTATTCTTATAGACGGAAAAATACTTCTATTTGTCACGCAATAAAAGTTTAAGTTCATTTAATGCTGTCTCTTATACACA
>CAJXOV010000581.1 GCA_913057815.1 uncultured Flavobacteriales bacterium | reverse complement strand
GAGAGGTCTCGTGGGCTCGGAGATGTGTATAAGAGACAGTCTTTGGCCTGTTTTACAAAAATATCTGCTCTTTCAGATTCAATTTTAGCCTGCTGTACTTGACTTCTTCTCATTCCGCTGGAAAAAATTGGAATATTTAGGTTTAGACCCCAAACAGTGGTAGAAAACCACCTTTCACTACTATCAAATAAGTTAAACTCATTTCTTTGTGCAGAGGCCTGGTAGTTAAAAAACCCAGACAATGAGGGCTGAAAAGCGGCTTTTTTACTTTTTACACTTAGCTCTTGTAACATCTTATTGTTCAATGCTAACCTATAATCTATGTCCCTGTCAATGTTAAATTCTGCAGTAGCTAGGCCACTACTAACCGCAGCGCTTACTAATCCCTCAATATTACTTGTTAGTACAATTTGTGAAGATTGAGAGATCCCTATTTGGAACTTTAAAAGTTCATATGAGATCGTTTTTTGATTTCTAGCATTTTGGATTTGGTTAGAAATACTTCTCATTGATAATTCTAGCTGCTCTACATCCTGCTCTTCTACAAATCCATTCGTATAAAGTGCTCTGGTATCGCTTAGTGTTTTCTCTAATATTCCTGAGCTTTCTTCGAGGATTTTCACGTTTTCCTCTGCTGCCAAGCATAAGTGATATGCATCAGCTACTTGTACTTTAATCTCTTCTTCTGTTTTTTCTAGTTGAACATTGGTTAAATCTCTAACACCCCTAACTGCTTTTAAACCTATAAGAAAAGTGCCGTCATAAATTAATTGACTGGCAGTTACTCCTAAGCTTGAAGTATATTCTGTTCCGAACTTCGCATTAACCAGACCAGCCTCAGGCTGCGGAAAATCTGATGGTAAAACACCCGTTTCAATTAAAGTTCCAAAAACAGCTGGAGAAATAAAATCAGGGATTACTTGAACCGGAATATCCAAGAAATTCTGAAAAGACCCTTCAGCATTTACTTGTGGTAAACCGATAGCTTTGGTTTCTTTTATTTGTTCCTCTACTTTCTTTAAGTCAAGCTGAGCTGCCTGAACAGAATAGGCATTTTTAACCGCATATGCTTGGGCTTGTTCTAGTGTTAGCTGCTCCTGAGACAAGAGCGACTGACTTAAAAAAGAAGTCAGTACTAACATGAAGGCTAAAATGGTGTTTTTCACTTTAATCGGGTTTAGTAATTTTTTAATTTTTCTTAAACTTTTCTTTTAGGTAGGCTATTCCTTTTTCGCTGGCTATTCCACGAATATGATATCTGAAGAACTCCTTAAATCTCTCTGAAAAATCTAATTTAGAAGAGTTAATTATACTGTCATCTAAAATTACATCAGTAGAATGAAGGTAGATTTGAGATATAATATTGGTATCCAGATTCTCTCTGTAATATCCCTCTTCCACACCTCTGTCTAGATTAGAGAGAATACATGTAGTAATAGCTGAATGACGACAATTGGTCATTTCTTTCATTACTGTAGGATGGTATTTTTCCATATCGAACATGACTGAAGGATGAAGGTTATTTAACATTCCCACTATGTACTTCATTATTTCGAGATTCTCTTCTATGGCGTTTAAATTTTGAGATTGGATTTCGAGGATGGCTTCATCTTCCATATCCATCATTATTTGAACTACCTTTTTTACCAAGTCATTCTTATCACTTACGTACTTATATAGTGTCTTTTTAGAAATTCCAAGTTGCCGTGATATGTCATCCATGTTCACGCTTTTTATTCCGAGGCGCATAAAAACCTCAGAAGCAGCTAGAATTATTTCTTTTTCTTTTTCTTCCACGGTGCAAAAGTAAACATTTAACACAGCGGAAACGAAAACATATGTTAAATGTTTCCGTTGTGTTTTTTGTTTTTATCGTTCAGATATTCCTAAAACCCCATTCTACTATGCGTAGAAGTGGCAATTATAACTTTTTGTGGAGGTTTCATTTTTTCCATTCATTCATCAACAGGCTTTTTAGTTACATAGTCCTCAGATTTTACGCAAAAATAAATAAGTGAATTGCCAGATGCATGTCAGGGGTTGGTAATAGTTAAATAAATAAAAAAGGGCCTTCGATATGAAGACCTTTCTTAGTGCACCCACATGGGCTTACTTCGACTTCGTTTTACTCCGGTCAGCATAAACCCTGTCTCTTATAC
>CAJXOV010000580.1 GCA_913057815.1 uncultured Flavobacteriales bacterium | reverse complement strand
AGATGTAGAGAGGTCTCGTGGGCTCGGAGATGTGTATAAGAGACAGTTTTAGAATAGAATGTGATTAATTTTACCGCATGGCAAAAAGAGTATCTTACCAAGAGTTCACATTTGAAGAATACATTAATGAGCAGCAGATTCATGATGTTGTAAAAAACATTGCTACGCAGATAGAAGAAGATTTAAAAGATGAAAAGCCTCTTTTTATAGGGATATTAAACGGCTCTTTTCGGTTTTTAAATGATCTCTTTTCTAATTTTACTATGGATTGTGAAGTAGAATTCATAAAGCTGAAGTCTTATGAAAGTACGGAATCTACAGGTAAGATAACGGAGTTAATAGGCTTGAGAGATTCTTTAAAAGGGAGAACGGTGGTGGTGGTAGAAGACATTATAGATACTGGACTTACTATTACTAATGTTATTAACGATGTGCTGGCTTTGGACCCCAAAGAGGTGAAAATAGCTACCATGTTTCTGAAGCCAGATATTTATAAAGGAGCATTAGTACCTGATTATGTGGGGATGGAAGTTCCTCCAGAATTTATTATTGGGTATGGATTAGATATTGATGGACTCGGAAGAAACCTAAATTCTGTTTATAAGAAGATAGATTCAGTATCTTTGGAGCATTCAAAAAAGAAAGGAATGTTAAACATAGTTTTATTCGGACCTCCAGGATGTGGGAAAGGAACTCAAAGTGCGGTTCTTAAAGATAAGTATGACCTAGTTCATATATCTACCGGAGATGTTTTTAGAGGGTTGGATCCAGAAAGTGAATTAGCCAAATTGGCCAAAAGCTATGCGGATAAAGGAAATTTAGTGCCGGATGATATAACTATTAAGATATTACAATCAGAGGTGAAAAAACATCCTAACGCTAAAGGAGTTATCTATGATGGATTTCCAAGAACGAGCGCTCAAGCTGAAGCTTTAGATGTGTTTTTAAAATCTAAAGGTGGTTCGGTAACATGCATGTTAGAATTAGAGGTAGAAGAAGAAGAATTGAGATCAAGATTAAAAGGCAGGGCATTAGATAGTGGTAGGCCGGATGATGCTGATCCAGCAGTTATTCAGAATAGAATAGATGTATATAATTCTCAGACTGCACCTGTAGCAGCATTTTATAAAGAACAAACAAAGCATAAATCAGTGAATGGAGTAGGCTCTGTAGAAGAAGTTTCTGAAAGATTATTTCAGAATTTAGAAGAAGTTGTAGCCTAATTTCATAAATCCACATTTTTTAACAATGGCAAACGCCAATTTCATAGACTACGTTAAAATTCACTGTAAAAGTGGGAACGGTGGTCCAGGTTCAACACACCTTCATCGTTCGAAAATTACCAGTAAAGGAGGGCCTGACGGTGGTGATGGAGGAAGAGGTGGGCATGTGATTGCTAGAGGTGACAAACAGCTTTGGACTCTATTACATCTTAAATTCAAGAAACACATTAAGGCAGAACATGGTGGCTCAGGTTCAGGGAATCTCATGATAGGTTCTGAGGGTGACGATATGTTTATAGATGTGCCTTTAGGTTCTGTAATCAGAGATCCGGAAACAGATAAAATAATAGCCGAAATTACTACGCATGGCCAAGAAATAATTCTTAAGGAAGGTGGTAGAGGAGGAAAAGGAAATGCTCACTTTAAAACGAGCACAAATCAAACTCCAAGATTCTCTCAGCCCGGTGGAGACTTAGAAGAAGGGTGGCAAATTATCGAACTTAAAGTATTAGCAGATGTAGGTCTGGTAGGGTTCCCTAATGCAGGTAAATCCACATTACTTTCTGTAGTTTCAGAAGCCAAACCTGAGATAGCCAACTATCCATTCACAACCTTAGTTCCTAACCTAGGAGTAGTAGCTTATAGAGATAATAGATCTTTTATAATGGCTGATATTCCTGGTATTATAGAAGGAGCATCAGAAGGAAAAGGATTAGGGTATAGATTTTTAAGGCATATTGAAAGAAATTCATGCTTGCTCTTTTTAATTCCAGCTGACTCCGAAGATCACTTGAAAGAGTATGGGGTTTTGGTTGATGAATTAAAAAAATACAATCCTGATCTTTTAGATAAACAGCACATAATTAGTATTTCTAAAAGCGATATGCTTGATGACTGTCTCTTATACACATCTCCGAGCCCACGAGACCTCTCTACATCT
>CAJXOV010000579.1 GCA_913057815.1 uncultured Flavobacteriales bacterium | reverse complement strand
TCATTAAAGGCGATATGGCCTTGGTGGGACCTAGACCTGAAAGACAGCATTATATAGATTTAATAATGGAAAGAGCTCCTCATTACCGACATCTACAAAAAGTGAGACCAGGCATTACCAGTTGGGGACAAGTGAAATATGGATATGCTGAAAACGTAGAGCAGATGATTCAACGTCTTAAGTATGATGTTATATACATTGAAAACATGTCCCTTTCAGTAGATTTGAAGATTCTCTTTTACACCATACTTACCGTACTTAAAGGTGATGGTAAATAGTCGAAAAATTTAAAACCTCTTCTTTCCTCTAGCGGTGCAATACTAGATTCTACATATACTCCCAAGCAGATCGGTAACTCCCATTGGTTTCAATAAACTCCAAGAGATTCCCGAAAAACTTATCTCCACCTACAGTGGCACTATCACCTATTATTATTAGCTTTTTTCTTGCTCTTGTCATAGCTACATTCATCCTTCGATAGTCTTTTAAAAAGCCAATTATTAGATCTTCATTGCTACGCACAAGAGAGACTATAATAATGTCCTTTTCTTGACCTTGAAAGGCATCAATAGTATTTATACTATTCGAGTAATCCGGCAGACAATCTTTCAAATAGTTCACTTGCCCTCTGTAAGGAGAAATTACACCAACCGATAATTCTCCTAAATAAGGCTGAAGCTGTTCTATTCTACTTTTCACAATATCTACTTCGTTTTCATTTCGAAGACTTCTTCCGCTTTTGGAGAACGATTCATTGTAACCGCACCCTGCAGTGTCGATAAACTCTATAGGCTTATACCCGTCATCATGGAGACCATGATTCATCACAGAACTATCCGCTAATAATTCGTTCTCGTAAAACTGTTTATTACTAAAACCCATAATGATTTCATCCATCCGGTACTGGGTCTTCAACTTTACGGTTCTCTGATCAGAATTTTGCATGATTAATTCTAAGAGAGAATGGCTTAACCCTTCTTTAGCAGCTTGGTCATTTTTAACCAAAGGAGGAAGCTGAAATGGGTCACCAGCCAAAATTAATCTTTCGGCCCTTTTAAAGGGAGTGAGTGCTGCTGGGATTAATGCCTGGGCAGCCTCATCTACAAATGCTGTTTTAAACTGAAATTCACGCAGTATTTCACTATCACTCCCTATTAAAGTCGTAGCTACTACCTGGGCTTCTTCTATCGTTTTTTGAATCAGGTACTTTTCTGTTTTTCTGGCATCCTTAATTAAGTCTCGACTCTCTTTGTACCAGAACTTTCTGTTCTCTCTATCTTCTGAATTAAATGAACGCTTGTATTTTTCTGCCTTTCCTCTGGCATCCTTTGCTCTCTTTTTAAGATCCTTTATCAGCTTGAATTCAGAATTATTCTGAATTTTTAAATCAATCTGAGTTTTCAATACGTCTTCATCTATCCTAGCTATATTACCTATTCTTACCACGTTCAAGCCTTCCTTCAGCATGCATTTGACTAAATGATCTACTGCAGCATTACTGTTAGCCGTAACTAGAGTTCTTCCTTCTTCTTTGACAGCCTGCTTTATGCACTGAACTAATGTAGTAGTCTTACCAGTACCGGGAGGACCATGAATAGCCACTACATCTTCTGACTGTATACTAAGATTTACCGCTTCCTGTTGCCATTCATTTAGAGTTGAATTCTGAAAATTTTGACTCCGATTTATCTTTCTATAATCTTGGTCTCCCCAGATCTTCTTCAGAACACTTGTTTTTTCACTTTCTTCAGAATTTATAAATAAATTCAAGGTATGCTCCATAACCTTATAAGTACGGTCATCTACTGTGATATCTAAACCAAGTTTACCTTGATCAAGATCTTCTGGATATTCATCAGAATTAGTTAAGAGTACTAGCTTGTTATCCTTTACAAACTTAACTGTAGCATACAGAATATGCTTAGATTTTATATTGTCGTCAGTGTTAAAAACGGACACAACCCCTCCTACATTAAATCCATATATTTCAGTCTCTTTTTCTAACTGAACTGATATTTCAAGGTTACCTCCAAGACCATAAGAGGTCTCTTTTAAAGTCAAAGGAAATAGACACTTCCCGATTTTTTTTCTTTCATGAATTGTCTTTGACTTAAGTAGCTCTTCAATCTGCTTTACTTCATGATCTTTTTCTTCCTTCAGTAATCT
>CAJXOV010000578.1 GCA_913057815.1 uncultured Flavobacteriales bacterium | reverse complement strand
GGATAATCCACCTATGAAAATAGGAAAAGACAGAGTTAAACGTGATTACAAGGTAAATCCAGATTTTAAGGGGGAAAAAGCAGATAACCTAAGACAATTTAAAAAAGGTACTTCTGCAGAAGCTAATATTGGGGTTAATATTTTTGGAATTAATGGTGGGTTTCCGCCAGATCCATCTGGAGCTATTGGACCAAACCATTACATTCAAGCAGTAAATACTACTTGGAAAATATTTAATTCAGAAGGAGGGTCAGAAACTTTTCCTGTAAGTCTTAGTTCTTTATGGGAAGGGAGTGCTAATGATGGTGATCCTATAGTAATGTATGATCAGTTTTATGATAGATGGTTTATATCTCAATTCCAAACAGCTAGTAATAGTATCTTAATAGCCATCTCTAAAACATCAGACCCTGAAGAAGAATATTTTGCATATGAATTTCAATTGAGTGGTTTTCCTGATTATCCTAAGTTTTCGATTTGGGGAGATGCTTATTATATGTCTGCAAATAGTGGTGGTCATGATGCTGTGGCTTTTGAAAGAGAAAAAATGATAGCTGGTGATGAAACTGCTTCTATGATAGCATTAAACGCACCTAGTGTTCCTACAGGAAATTTTTATAGTATGCTTCCAGCTGACGCAGATGGGGCTCTACCTCCTTCTGGAACTCCTAATTATATGTTTCACCCTGGAGACCAATCTTGGTTTGGAAATAGTTTTGATCAAATTAGAATTTATGAAATGAGTATCGATTGGGATAATCCGAACAATTCTGGTATTCAGTTAGCTCAACAATTAGAAGTAGAAAATTTTAACGCTGATTTTACCAATAGCTGGAATGATATAGACCAACCAGGGACAAATCAAAGGTTAGACGCTGTAGCTGGAATATTTACATATAGGGCTCAGTATAGACGATGGATAGGATATAACACCGTGGTTCTTACTCAAACGGTAGATGTAGATGGATTTAACACTGCTGGTATAAGATGGTATGAGCTTCGTCAGAATGATACTGGTGGTACGGTTGGAGATTGGTATGTTTATCAATCAGGAACATATTCTCCTGATGATACAAACAGGTGGTTAGCTAGTGCTTCTATGGATGACCATGGAAACATAGCTATGGCTTATAGCATTAGTGGTAGTGATATGAGTCCAAGTTTAGCTTGTACAGGAAGGTTAAGATGGGATCCATTAGGAGAATTGACCATAGATGAAACAATCTTTGCTGAAGGTTCTGGTGCTCAAGAAGGTGGAAATAGATTTGGAGATTATAGTCAAATGACTTTAGCTCCTGATGGAGAAACGTTTTGGTACACAGGAGAATATATTGTGTCTGATTCAAGAAGAACTAGAATAGTTTCTTTTACTATTAATGATCCTTTAAGTGTAGAAAATATAGATGAATCAGGAATTGAATCTGTTATTTATCAAAACGGTTCTGAGTTATTTGTAAGCGTTAAAAACTTACCAAACACAGAAAAAATGCAATTTGATCTTTTCGATTTTAAAGGTGCTCAAATAAGTTCATCATTAGTTTTACCAAATGGAAATGAAGCTAACACATCTATCGATGTTTCAGAGCTTTCAACTGGTGCATATTTAGTAAGGTTTGGAAATGAAGATTACCAAAAAGTAGAAAAGATAGTAATTCAGTAAAAAATTAGTTGTAAAAAAAAGGGGGCTTCTATCGAAGCCCCTTTTTTGTGTTCTAATATTTCTATTTATGCCATAGGAATAGTTAATTCCTGACCAGGATGTATCACATCTGGACTATCTAAAAGACCTTTATTCGCCTCAAAAATGGCTGTGTATTTCATTGGATCTTTAAAATAGTGCTTAGCTATTTTACTCAAAGACTCTCCTGACTTCACGGTATGTTTAGCATAGTAATCCGTTTGTTCTACTTTTATATCAGCTTCTATATCTGTAGCGTTCTCTCCACCAGTAGCTTTTATCTGATTCCACATTTGGTCTTTAGCATATTGAGTAGCGGCTACACCACCAATTTTTAGCTTTCCATTAACCTCTTCTACAAATCCGTCTTTAACTCCTAATTCTTCTCCTAGTTTAAGGACATCGTTATATTTTGCTTGTAAACTCATGATTATATATTTAGATTTAATTATTCAAGTTTATAAAACGTTTATTTGAGAGGATATTTCGT
>CAJXOV010000577.1 GCA_913057815.1 uncultured Flavobacteriales bacterium | reverse complement strand
CGAACAAGATTAATTGCCGTTAAGAATCTCTAAACTAGCATCTACTTTGGACCTATACTCCATGATCTGATCATCGTATGCGTCAGCCTGTTCATCTAAAGCTTTGTAATAGAGTTCAAAACATTTAGTACTGTGGTTGGAGTAAGTTCTGAGTTTAGCCGTTTGGTCTATCATTTCTTGATCTAAACCATCTAATTGGTCTAGTTCATTGAGAATGTCATTGTTTCTCTGCCAGTTCGGTAGTCCAGTTTCTTTTATAAAAGAAGCGCATTCATGGGTTAGGCTTGGCGCCTAATCCATCTTTATGGACATATTCACACCGTACTTTCAGAGGTTTTTTGGGTTTGTGTTTTTCCTTGAAGCTATGAGCCGCGTGGATGTTAGAGCATAAGAAATTAATAATTACCAAGCCGTAATTAACCTTTTCATCAGATTTGGGTTTTATAGCGTTGCAATAGAAGGAGAGTAGCTATTGCAACGCTAATTATAATTAGTCTACTACTAGTTTAGTAGTAATTAGTTCACTTCCTGCTTGAATTTGAATGATGTAAACTCCTAAGTTCAATTGTTCTGTGGGTAAGATTGTGCTATTAAACAGAGAGGTTATTAATTTTCCCGATAAATCATAAACGCTAATTTTTTCTGGCGGATATTTAGAGCTAATTTTTAGATTTCCCCCTTGGTGAATAGGGTTAGGGTATGTTTTAATATCTGAATGATTTTGCTCAGGAATACCGACTGTTCCCGACTGAACAGTATATATTCTTCCTTTAGTTTCAGCCAGATATATTACACCTTCATATGTGTCCAATTGATCTCTGATACCATCTGCATCTATGCTAGGTTCATCCACACCATTTAATAATTCTGTGGTAATAGCACCGTAAGTAGAATTCAGGTTTTCGCCATTGTCTTCAGAAAAAATCCACTGATTATTATTAATAATCATCCACATGAATCCATCTTCAGTTTTTATTCCGTCAAGAACAGTTCCTCCTATAGACGTTCCTTCACTGCTAAAATCATAAGGTGCTGTAAATAATCCATCTCCCCATATGCTATAAATCACTTCATTATTAGCTTTTGGAAGAATGAACTTAGCCTCGTCATCAGCATCTACACCTACTTCCCAGGAAATTCCATTATCTGAAGAAAAATATATTTTATCCTGATTTTCAGATACGGCATAGAGGTAACCTCCATCTCCAGGAGTTACTTTGTCTGCTTGAATTAATAGGTTAACCCTGTTTCCCCAGTCACCATCTTCCCATCTGAATAAAGCGCCTACATTAGCATAACAGATATTATCATCGTCTATATACAGCCCCTTAGCAGAGCTTGTGTTTAAGATTTCCCAAGTGTCTCCCATGTCATCAGTGTAGCCTATGCCTCCATCTGTGCTGGCTGCATAGAGTCTTCCAGAGTTTTGGTTAAGTTCTAGATGGTGAATAGCTCGCTCATTTCCGCCTACGAGGAATGGCTTAAAACTCCATGAGTCTCCATGATCTGAGGAGATGTATATTCCGGTAGTTCCTCCGTAGTATAAAGTCCCGTTGTTTTGATCAATTTCAAAACCAGGCTCATGAAATGCGAATTGCTGATATTCTGCTCTGGTTTGAAGTGTGTCTATTGTTTGTGCATTTGCAGAAAATGAATAACACACCGTGAATAATAGAATGATGTAAAAATGTTTCATGCGTATATGTTTTAAATATCAAAAGCGATCCTTCCAATTGTTGATTATGCTTAGCGCACGGAGGAGGAAGAACCGCTTTTAAATTCTTAATAAATTTTATGCCTAAGCTATTTGTAATCAACAGTCCAAAAGTAAGCTGGTCAGGTGCTGTAGGAAATAGAGTGAAATGCGTAAATATCTACGGGATTTACCTTAGTAGATGAGTTAACTCCACGAAGATAATAAGCAAAGAATGGGGTTGTTAAGAGATAAGCCCATTCTGAAAAGCAAACCTGACTACACCCGCTACGTTATTTACGCCAAGCATTTTCATGAGATTAGTTCTATGTGTGTGCACTGTTATATGGCTGATAAAGAGTGCCTAATGGAATATTTCGACCACCGTATTGTTCTATTCAAAACCAATGTTTGGGTCTAGCGAACAAGATTAATTGCCGTTAAGAATCTCTAAACTAGCATCTACTTTGGACCTA
>CAJXOV010000576.1 GCA_913057815.1 uncultured Flavobacteriales bacterium | reverse complement strand
GAGATGTAGAGAGGTCTCGTGGGCTCGGAGATGTGTATAAGAGACAGGTAGTTATGTTCATTTGTAATCATTGCCCATTCGTAGTGCATGTGCGAGAGGGGTTGGTGAAAATGGCTAATGATTATTTAAGCAAGGGAATTGGATTTATAGCTATAAGTAGTAATGATGCTGTAGCTTATCCTCAGGATGGCCCAAATCTTATGGCTGAGCTAGGTAAAGAATTAAATTTTCCTTTTCCTTATTTGTACGATGAAAGTCAGGACGTGGCTAGAGCATATTCTGCAGCTTGTACACCAGATTATAGCGTTTTCGATGCCAATGAGGAGTGTGTGTACAGAGGCCAGCTAGATGATAGTAGACCTGGTAACAATGTGAAAGTATCCGGTAGTGATATAAGAGAGGTTTGTGAAAAATTATTGCAACGCGAAAAAGTATCTAGCCTATACCAAAACCCAAGTATTGGATGTAATATTAAATGGAAATGAAGTATAATTTAAGTGAGATTACCGAAGTAATAAGGGAACGTAGATCGGTTTATCCTGAATCTTATTCCAGTCGTGTGGTACATAAAGAAATAATAGAGGATGTATTAAATAATGCTATATGGGCGCCTACGCACGGAATGATACAGCCTTGGCGTTTTAAAGTTTACACTGGAGATGCGGTAAAAGGCGCAGGTCTAGAGCTAGAAAAAGTATACAAGCGTGTGATTCCTGAAGCTGAATGGAGTGAACGAAAACTCGCTAAGCTAAAAGAGCGTTCAGAATCATTATCGGTACTTGTTTTTATATGCATGACACCTGACGGAAATACAACTATTCCGGAAATTGAAAATGTATCGGCTGTAGCATGCGCGGTGCAAAACATGTATTTAACGTGTACTGCATACGGTTTAGGTAGTTACTGGAGCAGTCCTAAATATATCTATTCAGAAGAGATGAAGGAGTTTTTAGGGCTAGGGAAAGATGATAAATGTATGGGAATATTTTATATGGGGTATCCTGAAGGTGAGTGGCCTAAGAGCCATAGAAAACCTCTAGAATATGTAACAGAATGGCATGAGGAATGATTAATTTAATGAACTATTACGAGCATCCAGGTGATAATCGTTATTATGTATTTGAGTATAGAAGTGTAGAAAAGTCTATGAATTTCGAGGCTTTATTGGATGAATATGAAATAGAATTCGAGAAATTAGTAGAACCTGAAACTGTAGATAAAATTTGGATGTGTAAATATGCCATCTCCAAATCTCGTTTTAAAGATGCACTGCGGGCGAATAACTTAACAGAGTCCAAATACAGAAACCCTATGATAGGGAATAAGTATGCAAGGTATGCGTTTGTTATTTTGATGATTTCTTTAGTTTTATTGGCCTTTTACGGATATTTAGTATCAAATTGAGCGATATCAAATTCAAAATTCTCATAGCACTTTTAGTGGTGAATATCACCATGCACTCCCAGGAGAATGTAACTACCGTGGGTTTTCAGTTTAAACCAATCATTTCTACTAAATTCATAGATGCAGGAGTAGAAGAAAGCACCACTGATTGGATTAATGCGGAGTTCGAACATACAGGAGGCTATGCCATGGGGATGATAATTCGTAGAGGATTTACGCCTACTCTTTCAGTGGAAACAGGAATAAGTTATATCAAGAGAAATTATCAAATTAGGGTTACTGATCTAGATTCATTACTTACTGGAGAAATGAACTATACTTTAGTAGCCTATCAGATTCCCATTCAGGGATTGGTCTATGCTCGATTGACAGATAAACTTTGGATGAATGCATCAGGTGGCTTTGGGCTTAATTTTTTACCGTCAGATGTGAGATCTGCTACTTTTGAGTATAGACAAACTACTTATAGAACGGGTACGGTGAACTGGTTCAAACCGTCACTGATAGCAAATTATGGTTTCGAGTACCGAACTAAAAAAGATGGGTATTTTTATTTGGGAGCTTCTTTCGATAGACCCTTTAGTGAGTTAGCTTTGGCTAGAGCTACTATAAGGCGCTCTGATGGGGAAGAAAGAACTACTGGAAGTGTATACACTGGAGCTTATCTGACTATCGATTTTAGGTATTTCTTTCATGAAGATCCTGAAAGAAGGAGAAGGGTTAAGAAAACTAAGTAAGCTGGAAACTAGTCGCACTACGATAGGTCATACTT
>CAJXOV010000575.1 GCA_913057815.1 uncultured Flavobacteriales bacterium | reverse complement strand
TACACCTCTCTATTCGTCGGCAGCGTCAGATGTGTATAAGAGACAGATATGAATGTGATCGGGCAAAATCCTTAATCGGTAGTTTCCTTCTCCCAGAAATGTAAATAGATCTCTTCTATCTAATTTCAAACTCTCTTCGAGCTCTAAAGATTTATTGATTTCATTCACGATTCTGCTTAGGTATGACTGATTTGAAATTTCACCTGCCTTCCCTACTGAAATGCTAGCACCATCTCCTACCCCATAACTTCTACGTACTGCCAGCTTCAACAGATTTTTAAATTGAGTAGTTCTAGATTTAAAATCAATATTTGCTTTTACAATATTCTTAGAAGGAATAGACAGTTCAATTACTGACCAGTCGATAAATTTCAACTGCATCTCCGTAATCCTAGGTGTACTTGACAATCTAATTACCCAAGATGTGGCCAAAAGCAAAAAGATGGCTATTAATGAGGACTTAGAAACCAAGCGTAACAAGAAATTAGAAAAATCATCCAAAAAATTGGGGAATACCTCGTTCAACTGAGAGCTTATCATTAGTGCTACTACTACACCTGCCAAAAAAGAAATTACTTTGAAACCACGTTTTTTAAATGTTTGTACTAGAGAACTAGCTAATAACAGACTTAAAAAAGCTGACAATAAGAAATCAGGTATTGCATGAAAGTTAATGCTGTTTAACGAGGTGTCTTCAACTGAAAAAGAAAGCACAATAGTAGCGGCTGCTACACAGAGTATAATTCCTAGAATGATTCTGATGTTTTTTATGTTCTGATAAATAAAAGTAGGTGCATAGTAAAAATAGAAAAGCGCCAGTAGTATAAAAGAATTGTTCAGAATCGAGAAAAGGTTATTGGACAACTCAAAAAGAACATTGTAACTCGGGTCATCATAAATAGCGCCTTGCAAAAAGCCAACTCCACTAGAAAGAACCCAAGTAAAAAGTGCACCACTTAAATAAAGAAGTCCTTTATCTATCCTCTTATGAGCATCATCTTCAATAATGATATCTAAGTATCTTGACTTTAAATTATAATAAATAGACAACAGAAGGATAGCCCCTATTAAAGCGATAAAAGCTTGAGAGATATAATAAAAAGACTCAATAGTGTACATAGGCCTAAATTACATTTAAGAGTATAACAAATAGTCCAATTCTGAAAAAAATGAAAAAAAAAACACCATTCAATTTCTTGAAAGGTGCTCTTGTTGAATTTTTCTAATTCTTATTGTTTTCCATGACAAGCCTTGAACTTCTTGCCGGATCCACATGGACAAGGTTCATTTCTTCCCACTTTAGCTTCTACTCTTATAGGCTGAGCTTTCGGACGCGGAGCGGCAGCATTTGGGTTTCCTCCTGATCTAGCTGCCGATGCTCTTTCAGACGAGTTCATAATGTTAGATTTCTGAGCCACTCCCTGAGGAGATGAAGGCTTTCTTATATTGTCTGCTCCTTGAACTTGATTTTCTCCGATAGGTAAAGAACACTTCATTAGGAATGAAGAAACTTCTTCATTCACTTCACTAATCATTTTCTTAAATAATTCGTAAGATTCGAACTTATAAATAAGTAACGGATCTTTCTGTTCGTGAGAAGCGAACTGGACGTTCTGACGAAGATCATCCATATTTCTCAAGTGCTCTTTCCATTTGTTATCTATCACAGAAAGTGTAACTCCCTTTTCTAAATCTTCTACTAAAGTTTTAGCTTTAGATTCATGTGCTTTTTCTATGTTAGCTACTATATTTAGTTGCTTTCTTCCATCAGAGAACGGCACAGCCATATTCGTATAGCTATTTCCTTCATCCTCAAAAACTCGAGCTATTACTGGAAATGCCTGGTCTGCCATAGACTGAGCTCTTTTCTCATAATTAGCATTCGCATTCACATACAACTGACCTGTTAATTCCTCTGGTTTTTTAGAGTCAAAATCATCTTGAGAAAAAGGTGTATCAATAGAAAGTCTAGATAAAGTAGCTAATTTGAAATTCTCATAATCTTTAGAAGGAGAATATGCGGTAACTACTTCCTGAGCCATGTCATAAAACATATTGGCTAAATCTAATTTTAATCTCTCACCATCTAATCCATTTCTTCTTCTCTTGTAGATTACTTCTCTTTGAGCATTCATTACATCCTGTCTCTTATACACATCTGACGCTGCCGACGAATAG
>CAJXOV010000574.1 GCA_913057815.1 uncultured Flavobacteriales bacterium | reverse complement strand
GGCTCGGAGATGTGTATAAGAGACAGAAGTAAACTCCTTCTTCAAGATTATATAAGTCAATATCAATTATTCCGGGTTCGATTTTCACTTTCCTTATTATATCACCAGCGGAGTTTAGTAAGCTGAATTCTCCAGACTCAGTTACTAGAACAGAGGTTCTTGTGTTTGCTGGATTTGGATAAATGTGCATTTCTGATTTCAGATCAGAGTAATGAAACCTTTCGAAGGATTTAGTAGCATTGAACTGCTTTATTTGACTTTCGAGTTGAAAAGGAAACAATGAAAACTTAGGCTGGTATACGAATTGAGATTCAAATTCTTCTGATTGACCTAAGGAAATACTACTATGAAGAATCAAAAGAGTAAGAACAATTAAAATAATATGAAGCCCATTTTTAGGAGGAGGAGAGCTAAGTTGTTTTAAAAAGTAGAAGTTGTAAAGCATAAGTTGAGTTTCCCTATCTTACTCATTATCTAATTTATAGTTACAAAAAAACTCATTATCAAAATGATAATGAGCTTTAATATTTTAGAGTCTCTACAAATCAGAAGCTCATAGAAAAACAAATATCTACTTAATATTTATTTGTCACCTGACTTATTAAGAGCTATCGTTATTCTTCTATTTTTTTCATCTGTTGGGTCTATACCTGCTATAAGCTTGTCGTCTCCATATCCCTTAGCAGAGATTTGTTTTCCAGTAATTCCTCTTGTATTCATCTTAAGTTGAACCCACTTTGCTCTACCTATTCCATTAGCTAACTTTTTAGCAGGAGAAGCAGTATGCCCTTGAATTTCTATATTCCATCCTGGGTTTGCCTTAAGGATGTCTGCTAGGTTATCTAACTGGGCAGCGCCTGCATCAGACAATTCTTCACCTTCAAAAGGAATTTGATCAAGAGTGAAAACAGTAGTGTTTCCAGAATTAATACCATGAAGCACATTGTAAGCCCATGATCCTTGCTCGAATGATAATGATCCGTCTTTAGAATCCATTTTAGCCATGTCTTCAGCTGTTTTAGCAGCGTCATCAACCATTTCACCAGTTTTATTGGCTGCATCAGTAACAGTTTTAGCAGCATTATCGGCCACTTGTTGAGTTTTATCTCCTACATTATCAGCTGTTTTCTTAGCGTCACCGCATTGTGTAAAGACAGTTGTTAAGAACAGACCCATAATTAGAGTTGAGAGTAATTTGGTTTGGTTTTTCATTTTGTAATTAATTAGAAATTGATTTATTTATTGATCTCAATGACAAATGTATCATTATAGGTGATTTAGACTTGAATTATTTTTGAAAGTCACTAACTGTGTCTTTTTTATTATTTGGCGTCTAAAAAAAGGATTTGATTAACTTCGCCAAAAATTGAATAAATGAAATACTCTAAAGTTTTACTAGTCGCTCTATCTTGGCTAATGATAGCCTCTTGTGTAACAAACCCCGTTACAGGTAAAAAGCAATTTGGAGTAGCTTCCTTTGAGAAGGAAAAAGCTATGGGAGCATCATACGACCCTCAAATTGTAGCTAGTTTCGGGTTATATGAGGATCAAAATATTCAGACTTATTTCAATGACATGGGAGTAAGAATGGCTAATATCTCTCACAATCCAGATTACAACTATGAGTTTAAAATAATGGATTCTCCAGTAGTTAATGCATTTGCCGTTCCTGGAGGATATGTTTATTTTACAAGAGGAATAATGGCTCATTTTAATAATGAAGCAGAATTTGCAGGAGTTTTAGGACATGAAATCGGCCATATTACAGCTAGACATTCTGTTAAATCTCAACGAGATGCTACGCTGGCACAAGTAGGAGTGATTGCTGGTGCTATAGCCGTTCCTCAATTAGTAGACATGCAGTCGGCTTCTCAAGGTGTACAATTGCTTCTTTTGAAATTTGGAAGAAATGCAGAGTCACAATCTGATGAACTAGGAGTAGAGTATTCTTCTAAAATTGGCTACGATGCGCAAAAAATGGCTATGTTTTTTAATACATTAGCTCGTAAGCAAACAGCTGCAGGAGTTTCTATCCCTGAATTTATGTCTACCCATCCTGATCCTAATAATAGGAGAGAACGAGTAGCTGAATTAGCTTTAGCTTGGAAGCAGAAGTTAGATCTAAATGATCCTAAAGTAGGAAGGAATTCATATTTACAAATGATAGATGGCTTGGTTTATGG
>CAJXOV010000573.1 GCA_913057815.1 uncultured Flavobacteriales bacterium | reverse complement strand
CTATTCGTCGGCAGCGTCAGATGTGTATAAGAGACAGGCATCTACTCCAGCATCTAAAGCGTATGTTCATGACTTTAAGGGTTCGTTTTCAGTTTCTGATGAAGCAAAATTAAACGCCAATTTTAGGAGTTTCAGAAACTCAACATCCAATGAAATAGTTTTAGTAGTTCCTGATACCTTATGCGGACTAGATGTATGGGATTATGGAGTTAAGATAGGTAATGAATGGACGGTAGGTCAAAAGGAGTTTGACAATGGCCTAGTCATAGTTTATAAAGCTAAGACATCTACTTCAAGAGGACAAATAGCGGTAGTAACGGGAAGAGGTTTAGAAGGTGCAGTTCCTGATGGAGCGGCCAAATTGATTATTGACCAAGAGATGATTCCTCTTTTTAAGAAAGGTCAAATTGTACAAGGGATATCAAAAGGTGTAGCTGTCTTCGAAAGTCTTTTAAAAGAGGAGTATAGCTTCTCAAATTATAAGAATGATAATAAGACCAAAGACTATACGATGTATATCCCGCTTATTATTTTTGGTATGTTCATTCTCTTTTGGCTTATTCAAGTAGGATTGTATGCCAGAACCAATAAAATTTCCTTTTGGAAAGCCATGGTCATTATGAGTAAGACCAAAGGAACTCACTCAGGAAGATGGGGCGGGTTTAACGGTGGAACAGGTGGGTTTGGAGGATATAGAGGCGGAGGAGGTTCTTCTGGCGGTGGAGGTTTTGGTGGTTTCGGTGGAGGAAGTTTTGGTGGAGGTGGAGCCAGCGGGAGTTGGTAGATTTTAAAAATAGAATAATTCCCATTAGTTATACATTTCTTGTAATAGCTAGTATACTTTTTACCAGTAGTCTATACGCTCAGGAGGATTGCATTCCAGATAAGCCAGATGCTTACAGAGCCACACCTTTTGTATATGATCATGCCAACGTATTTAAGAAATTTGATGACTTTGTAGTTAACGGTTATTCAAGTGATATAGAAGATTCTTTAGGAGTAGAAATTCTTATTATTTCGCTGGATAGTCTGTGTGGATTAACCCCTATGGATTATGCTACCAAGCTAGGAATAAAGTGGGGTGTAGGAAAATCAGAGTTAGATAACGGACTGGTTGTTTTAATAAAACCCAAGAAAGCAGAGAATGATAAAGGAGAATGTGTCATAGCTGTAGGAAGAGGCTTAGAAGGAACTATTCCTGATGGAATGGCCCATCTTATCATTAATCAAATAATGATTCCCAAATTCAAGCTGGGTAGATATACTAGAGGAATAGAATTAGGATTAGAAGAAATTTCCAAACTAATATCGGATGATAGTTATTATGAGAAGCTGAATAAGAAATACTATCCTAACCGATATGAAAATACGAATGAATCTTCAGGATTAGTTAAAGCTATTAGCTTCCTGTTCTCCAATTTTTATCTGATTATTTTAGCTTTTATCTTATTTAAAATGGGTTACAGGTTGATAAGAGCTCTAATATATTCCCAGTTGAATAAAGTATCTTTATTAAAAGCTTTGACATTAACAAGAGGGAAAAAGAAGAAGCACAAGGGAAAAGGAGACGATTTTATGAACGGGAAAGGGTCTTTTGAAAGAGATTATAGTTCTAATAGCAGTAGTTCTAGTAGAAGCTCAAGTTTTGATGATTTTGGTGGAGGAAGTTTTGGTGGAGGTGGAGCTAGTGGAAGTTGGTAGGGCGTTCTTAATTATTAATGGTTAATGATGAATTTTTAATTCTGATTCTAATACGGGTTTAGTTGAGATTCTGAGTTTTGCTCTTTAGTTTTTAGTCGAAAGAAACATCTTGATGTACATTCATGTTATGTACTGATGTGAATCCAGAGGAACAGAATTGCGAAAAACTTACTTATTAAAATTCAAGGCAAGTTCGTTTTCATCGAAATAGGAGTATTCTAATTCTATAACTAGACTATCTAACGAATCATATATGCTTACATAGTCTTTCAAGCCATTATCATGGTAATTATGCTCTGATCGATAATTACCATAAAATTCAATCCCACATGGATATATTAAGTCTCTCATATGCTCTTCTATTACTTCTCCTTGATGATTGTAAATGGAAGTTGGATTTCGTTCAGTGCTAAGTTTAAATCTATTTGAATATACCAAAGTCGATACAGTATCTTTTATATTATCATATATGTCTTCTTGGAT
>CAJXOV010000572.1 GCA_913057815.1 uncultured Flavobacteriales bacterium | reverse complement strand
ATAAGAGACAGATATTAAGATAGCAAGAGTTGGAAAAGACGCTTTTACCTATGCATCACCCCAAATTGTAACTGTAGACGGAATAAAAGGGAAGTTTTATTCAAAAAGATTATATAAAGCAATTGTTAATTTTATTACTGACTTTGGGTCAAATAACGAAATGGTCAATTGGATTGCGCAAGAGAGTTTTGGAGTAAGGTTTATGTTGCCTAACCAAGAGACAGAGGATTTAATGGGCGAAGATTCTTCAAATTTTCAAGAATTTTTTAATGAAGAGAAGATGGAGATATTAGCAATGTTTGAAGAGCTACCAGATGGTTTTCATAAACAGCAAGGGCTTCAATATTTAGTCAGAAGAATTAATGGTCAAGACAATCCGCAATATCCCGATGCAGCAGCTATAGCATGGACTTCTTTTAATACAATAGAGTGGATGAGTAAGGCATTTACAGGTGAAATTAATGATGTAAGAAGGTTAATATTACATGAGAAAGCTCACTTTTTATGGGCATATGCTTTTGATCAAGAATTAAAAGATGATTGGACAGAAGTTGGTGGATGGTTTGAAGATCCATCATCAGCATCAGGATGGTCTACATCGCAAACAACAGCTTTTGTTTCTCCGTATGCACATCTTTTAAATCCAAATGAAGATATGGCAGAATCCATTGCTTTCTACCTTACCAATCCAGATGCTCTTTTAACAGTTTCTGTTCAAAAGTATGAGTTTATAAGAGATAGAATAATGCACGGTACTAGATACGTGGCAATGATCCCAGAAGAGTTAACATTTACGGTATATAACTTGTTCCCAGATTATGTATTTCCAGGGAAGGTAACCAAAATGGAGATTGATGTTACTGGTGCGCCAGAGGAAGACAAACAAGTAACTATAAGAGCAACTTTAAATTCTATAGATCCTAATCTAGACGGTGCAGCTAGTGGTTATATTCGTTTATCATCTACATCTGGAACAATTCATGATATAGGGATGAGTACTGAGAACGGTCAAGCACTAGATTCTATATTAGTTGGAACTACAACTTTCTCTAAACTTGAGAAGAGTGGTTATTGGAATTTAACCTCTTTTAATATCTCTGATGAGGTAGGAAATCAACGTTATGAAAATACATCTACTATTGGATGGAAATTATATTTAGAAAACCCATTAGAGGATATCTTACCACCATCATGGAATTATGATTTAACAATGGAGGTACAGGAAGGTTATTTTGACTCTAATTATGATACTCAACCAAGTGATGAAGAAAACGGGGTTTTAATGCAGGCTATAAAATATGCTTATACAGTGTATGACAATAGCCCAATGAATAGAACAATTACAAGGATTATTCATCCAACTTTAGATGACCCTGAGGCAGAGGTATATGAAAAACAAATTCAAGGAAATCCTTCAAATTGGGGTACACCTGAGTGGGAAGAAGATTACAATAGCAATAAAATATTTGAACAGTACCTTGCCATACCTGAATGGTTTCCGTCTGGATATTATGCAGTTTCTGCGATTAACATGGCCGATTCTGGAGGAAATTACTCTAACACGTATTTTGTAAATGATACCACAGATTATCACATACCGGAGAGTAGGAGACTTAAAGAATTTAAAGATGTTAGAGATAGTATTTATGTAGAAACATTATATCCTGATTATTTAAGACCAGAATTAGATTTAAACAACATTACAATTCTAGCGGAGCCTACCAATCCCGTAGCTCCAAATGGTGAGACTAGAGTAGATATTACTATGATAGCAAGAGATTTATCTGATTATGAAGGTCATGAATCTGGTGTTGCTTCTGTTGGATTTGTATTAAGAGATCCTTTAGGAAGAGATCATAGTTTTCAAACAGGTAATTCAACAATGAATCATCCAGAATTAGATTTATATGACTTCAACCCCGATTTAAATTCTAATTGGGCTGTTTATCACTTTGATTTAGTTCTCCCAGCCGGCTCAGCACCTGGAATATGGGGTATGGCCTCAGCTGACATTAGGGATAAAGCAGGAAATATTAAACGTTATTCTTTTGTGGAATTAGTAAGGTTTGATATTATTGAATCTGATGTAGAGCTTGATGAAGCTCTCGCTGCAGAAATCTTGAGCGACTATGTGAATGCTTCAAATGTAGAGAATATTTCCTGTCTCTTATACACATCTCCGAG
>CAJXOV010000571.1 GCA_913057815.1 uncultured Flavobacteriales bacterium | reverse complement strand
CTATAGTAGTACCAGCCCATGTAGCAGCTGTTCCTGTTTTGATTGACATTACTACTGTGTTAGTAGCGTCTTCAGGATCCGCCACAATCGTAGATGAATTTCCTCCGAAGTCAATTACAGAATAGTCAGTAGTTTCATCTTCAAAAGTAACAGGAAGATCTAACTGGTCTCCTGGAGGATCTACGACTTCCCCTGCTACTTGAGCTACATCATCAAAGGAGAAAGTAGAAGTTTCAGAGCCATTTCCAATATTTCCAAAATCAAACATAAAGACTACATAATTATTAGTAGCAGTAGTTCCTGAAAATTCCCAAGTTAACGTTTCCCATGCTCCTGAAACAGTAGTTAAGGCTTGTCTTTCAGCTATGTCTCCACCTTCTAATTTGAAATTTACAGCTGTTCCAACCGGAGCAGTAGTATATACTTTCATACTTATAGCAGAATTAACTGAAAAATCTAAATTGTTATCTAGCAAGATTTTACTTCCTGCCCAAGTGGCTCCACCATCTCTAACTATTTGTGCTACTGTGGCACTTGTATTTATTCCTCCCATAGAAGGATTCGGAATTATTGAAGCTGTTCCACCATCAAAATTTTCGAAATCTCCGATGACTACATCTGATTCGAAATCTATTGGCAATGATTGAGAGTTACCTAAAAAAGCGATTAGCAAAAGGGTAAATAAGGCGCTAGTTTTCATTTTTTATTTAGATTTTATTAATGAATTCATTTTATACAAGCGTAAATATAAATCATTGTACGCTAGAAATGACAAGCTTAGTGTGCAAAGTACGCTAAGGGTTTAATGAACCTAGATTAAAATCCGAATGACCGATTCAGGACAAATTTTAATGTTGACTACACTCAGGTTGAGTAGTCTTGTTCTTCCATTGAATCCAATATTCTTGAAGCCCTTCTGGAGTAGTCACCAAATCACTTATAGCTAAATTTTCACCTGGAAGTAGTAATTTGCACAATTGCTTTTTTCTAGATTCCAATGCTGGAGAGTGATTCCAACCTCCTACATGATCAAATGAAGTATACGCCTCGCATCTTTCCTTGACAATCAAGAAAGGGACGACAATTCTAAACTCTACACTTCCAGAATCCATCCCTTTAGTCGTCATTATAATAGAGGAGAAGTCTACCTTAGAATAAATTTCCGATTTATAAAGTTCTTTTAATTTATCTCCTACAACTTCAGATATTTTGTTTGAAAGCTGATGAGCTACATCTGAACCATTTATAAACTCTGGTCCTTCGTAAAAACCTGTGCATTCACTGGCAGAGCACGAGACTTCATATTCAGGAGTAATTTGATCTTCACAAATCAAGTTTGAAACGCAAAAAAAAGCCGTTAGAAATAAATTTATAATCATCTTCTAAGATTAATGAGAGTTGGACAAATACTCAAAACGACTCTAAGTTAATACATCGTATTCGGATTAGCAGATGTTTTAGGGACCTGCTGAATAGAATCCCAATGCTCGCAGATTTTACCTTTTTCATCAAACCGGAAAAAATCCATTGTTACATACTGATCATTTCCAGGCCAAGTTTGGTGCGTATGAAGTGCTACTAAATTTCCTTCTGCGATGCAACGAACAAATTCTATGGATTTATCTGGATACTCCTTCTGCATCCTATCAAAATAATCTATGAAGCCTTGGAGTCCATCCGCCACATCAGGATTATGTTGAACATATTCATGACCTATATATAGTTCGACAGCTTCTTTTGGCTTTCCTTCATAAGCCATTTTGTAGAATGCTATGGCGTTTTGTTTGTTTTCTACACTCATATTCACTTTAGATTCTCTTTAATATACAACTCCAAAATCTCTTCCAAATTAGGCTTTGGAACCACGCCTTGAAAGCGTTCAAACAACTCACCTTTATTGATAAGAATAAGTGTAGGAATGGATTTCACTTTAAAGTGCAGGCCCAGTTTAGGGTTTCTTTCTGTGTTGATTTTAGCAATCAACGCTTTTCCTTCAAAAGCCTCTGAAAGTTCATTGATAATTGGGCTCATAACCTTGCACGGTCCGCACCAGTCAGCGTAGAAATCTAGGAGCACAGGAACTTTTGATTCCAATACCATTTCATTAAAAGTAGCATCAGTAACCTGAGGTGCTTGGTATTTCGGGGTTTTGTCTATTTTCCAGAACATTTATTATGAATTATAAAT
>CAJXOV010000570.1 GCA_913057815.1 uncultured Flavobacteriales bacterium | reverse complement strand
AGGTCTCGTGGGCTCGGAGATGTGTATAAGAGACAGCATCAATGTTAGAGCTAGAGCAAGAGAAAAATCTACATTCTACTTAGAGTTTAAAGTTATCGATACAGGAATCGGTATTCCTGAGGAAAAACTTTCACATGTTTTCGATTCATTCACCCAATCTGACTCTTCCACCACAAGAAAGTATGGAGGAACGGGTCTAGGGTTAGCTATTTGTCAAAAGCTAGTTTATTTATTAGGAGGGAATATTTGGGCAAAAAGTGAATTAGGAAAAGGATCTACATTTACTTTCACAATGAAAACTTCAGAGTTCCTCAAGAAAGACGTTAAGAGCCCGACTCATATCTCTACAATAAATGATGAAGAACTTTTAATGGGATATAAAATTCTTTTAGCAGAAGACAATCAAATAAACCAGGAAGTAGCTATGCTAATTCTCAAAGGATTGGGAGGTACAATTGATTTGGCTGAGAACGGTAAAGAAGCTGTAGAAGCTTGTAAACAGAAAGATTATGATATGATATTCATGGATGTGCAAATGCCTGAAATGGATGGTTTAGATGCTACTAGAATGATTTTAAGTGACGAATCAAGTTTTGGACGTCCATATATAATAGCCATGACAGCAAACGCTTTTAGAGAAGACATGGAAATGTGTTTAGCAGCTGGAATGAAAGATTTTATAAGTAAACCCATTATGATGGATAAACTAAAGTCCGCTATTACCACATTTAGGGAAGCTGTAGAAGTTTAAGACTTTAAGTTTTATTAAAATCTCAGAGGTACCTTATATTTACTCTCTCTGAGATTGAAAATGAATACTATTAATTATAGAAGATATTATTCCCTATTTGTTATTACTATTATAGTAGTGACAGTGGTATCTCAGGTTATAATAAGATCCCATTTAGAAGCACAATCAAAAGATGCTAATAAAATCTCTTTGGCCAGCTATCAGTCATCTGTAGTAAACCAAGTGGCTAAGCATTCACTCAAATTTTCTATTGAAACTGAAAAATCTTTATCAACTAAAGGCTCTGAACACGAACTAAAGAAATCTTTACGAAAACTTAAAGACCGACATAGAGCACTCCTTCATGGAAACCCTAAATACAATTTAGACGGAAGTAATTCAGAAAAAATCACGGGACTTCTTAATGGCGCCTCAGACCATCTGAATATTCTAGAAGAAAGTGTAAACCGTATTCTTCTATCAAGTAATCTTGAAGACAATAATCTGATATCAGATTTATTCTTTCAAAGCGAGGAGTATAGCCAAATTCTTAATGAAGTTGTTTTTCTTTATGAAAAAGAAAATGCCGAAAAAATCAGCCGGCTGAAAAATCTAGAACTTATTCTAGCAGCACTGATGATAGCAGTTCTCTTAGTAGAAATTTTCTTCGTTATCAAACCAGCATTGAATAAACTAAAACAGAATCATATAAGCTTAAAAGAAAAAAACAAAGAGCTAGAAAGATTGAATAGCATGAAATCTGAATTCTTGGCTAATATGAGTCATGAAATTAGAACGCCACTAAATGGAGTTATTGGAATGGCTCACATTCTAAACAACGGGAATTTAGAAAAAGAACAAAAGGAATCCGTACAAGCTATTAAGACAAGCGCTCAACATCTCTTGGATGTTATTAATGAGATCTTAGACTTTAGTAAAATAGAAGCGGGAAAAACACAACAAGAAGAAGTCAATTTTTCATTGCCCGACTTAATAAAAGATGTACTTCAAGTACTATCACCAACAGCAGTATCTAAGGGACTTTCTATTGAGGTTCACATTCACAATGATATTCCGGAGAAGATCATTTCAGATCAATTAAAAATTAGGCAAATACTAATTAACCTTTTAGGCAATGCTATTAAATTTACAGAAAAAGGAAAAATAGAATTGTCTGTTAAGCAAACTGGAATTGAAAACGAATTTTCTGAATTCACCTTTTCAGTTAAGGATTCTGGCATAGGTATACCATCAGAAAAACTGGGTAGCATTTTCGAATCTTTTACTCAAGCGGATAACTCTACAACTAGAAAATTTGGAGGAACGGGATTAGGTCTTTCAATCTGTAAGAATTACGCAGAAATGCTAAATGGTAGGATATGGGTGGAAAGTAAACTCGGATCAGGATCCAATTTCTGTCTCTTATACACATCTCCGAGCCCACGAGACCTCTCTACATCTC
>CAJXOV010000569.1 GCA_913057815.1 uncultured Flavobacteriales bacterium | reverse complement strand
ATGTTTTTACTTTGACCCATTTAAATCATCTCTTTGCCTTTAAACTTTCCTCCACATCTTCCATGTAAGTCTAGCGCAAATTTTCTGCTGTAGCTCAGGACAGTATACCTTACAGAGTAGTTCGATTTCACTTGGTTTAATCTTAGGACTAGCAAGTAATTCAATGGGTATATCTAGTTTGAATAAATCATTTTCAGCATCTAGATTTTTCAATCCAAAAGTTCTAATGGTCAGACATTCAATTCCATCTTCAATCTCTGAATCAAGAATGTAACTCATAGCTCCAATCGAATCTTCATGATGTATACTATTAATATGCATGGTATCTATTATCTCATGATCCAATGCAAATCTGATATCTCTGCTAGCAGAAGCATGAATAATTGGTATAATAAACCCACCACAAACAACTAACCCCTCCATTCCATATCGAGCGCTATTGATATGTAGAGGATGTGTATTTTTATAAAGAGTTGAATAAAGTAAAGAATTACTTAACCCCATTGGTCTAGTAATACTGTGTAATATTAAATCACCTTTAAGAAAACTAGTCTCATTAATTAATATAGGTTCACTAGATTTTCTAGCGTTCTCCAAAATAGAATCTCTTAAATATGTTTTAGCACCAGAGAAGTATTTAGAATATGGGCTTAATTCATCCTCTTTAGGTCCATTAAGATCTTCATGTTTTATATAAGGAAATAATGAATTCCTGTGCATACTCACCACTCGTTCATTGTGCTGATTTAAGAGAACCATTCTAGTCATAAAAACCGAGTACTTCTTACTTGATGATGGAGAAATTTTATCTAATATCATCACTGATCGGATGGTATCCCCTACATATGCTGGTTTTTCATAAATCACATTACTAATTCCTAAATGAAATAGACTAGACTCCGAAAATGACTCCACAGCTAAACACAAGCCTAAATTAACTAGACACTCGAATGGGATTAGTCTCTTTTCCAACCCTAACTCTAAACAGAACTCTAAACTAGTTTCAAGTGGATTTCCAGTTTGTACCATTCCTTGCCAATTCGTAATCCAAGATTCATCTACTGTAGTTTCATAAGGACTAAGAACTACCATACCAGGATATGCATTTCTAAAATCTAACCCATAATTAATGACTTTTCCTCTTACAGAATACGGTTTAGCTTTTACTGGCTTATAAACATCTTTATGAAGCTCTCTCTTTAGCTTTTTTACAATCGGAGGGGCTATGAATTGACCGTCAATAATTTCACAACCTCCTTTATATTTAGAAAGCACCTTGTTTATTTCTTCTTTTCTCTTAGCAGGGATTCTAAAAATTCTATTAATGGTGTTTACTTGATCAAAGCTCAATGCTACTTTCCCGTCTAATCCTAAACTTTTTGAAGCCTTAGCGTCCTTTTCTAATCCACCAAGATCCTTGACATTCTCAAAAGGTGTATCGAAAGCTGCTATACGTGCTTCTTTAGCTGCCCATAAGTATTTAGATCTAACACCATGTAAATTTTCTATGGTTCTTTCAGTAAAGGTTTCACTAAATAAGTCAGCGTGACCTAAAAACAGAGCGACATTTCGAGAAGAGGCTTTGGCTATGGAAACTGCATTATTTAATCCTTCTACAGTTTCTATTATAGGAAAGAACTTAAATGAATGTTTTGGTATGTTTAACCATTCTTCAATTTCTGAAATCAATCGATCATACTCCTTCACATCCTCTGCTGTCTTTAACATAGGTAAAGCGAATCCTTTTATATTTCGAGTAAAACTAATGGCCAAATCCTTCCTTAAGTTTTTTAAATCTGACAGTTCATTTAGCCTCACAGCTACTTGATGATTTGAAAACGTATCTAGTTGAGTATGTTTCTCGATTAAATCTCTAGCATTTTGCTTCTCTTCTACAGGGCATCCATCTTCTAGATCTAAAACCAGCCAGTCTATCTCTTG
Organism: uncultured Flavobacteriales bacterium; assembly: GCA_913057815.1. GTDB lineage: Bacteria > Bacteroidota > Bacteroidia > Flavobacteriales_D > Sanyastnellaceae > ASP10-05a. The sequence goes on along the minus strand of CAJXOV010000569.1, from coordinate 253 downwards.
ACTGTGCCTAATCTTTTCATAAGTACTTTCTTTGTAAGCAAGCAGATACATGCATGAAGCAAACTGAGTGTTTTTAGCCGCTGATTTTTTTAATATTTCCTTTACCTCTATAATTAAATTATTCTCCCATGCTATAGCTCTTGTTCTTTCAGCATACAAACCTAATCTTGTAATTTTATTTGTAGTAAGATTGATCATTGTGCTTGCTGTCTCTTATACACATCTCCGAGCCCACGAGACCTCTCTACATCTC
>CAJXOV010000568.1 GCA_913057815.1 uncultured Flavobacteriales bacterium | reverse complement strand
AGATGTAGAGAGGTCTCGTGGGCTCGGAGATGTGTATAAGAGACAGCCACGAATCCGTTAGCGATTAGCTTAAGATCATTTAGAAAGATTTCATTTCCTTCTATATCGAATCTCATCTTATCTAAATTCATCAATAGATTTAAATCTATATCTGCTGTAGCCTTATTTACATATGGGATGCCGTCATAGATAAAGTCAAACTCTTCAGCTGTAGTTTTCGTCTTTAAATTAATAACTGACGAAGTAAAGTCCCCTGCTCCACTATGGTTTAGATTCTCTAAATATAGCATCATGTTCCCAGGAGAATCCAAGTAACTGATAGTTCCGTTTTCTATCTCATAAGAATCTAATGCTAACCTAAAAGCACTGGCTTCTGATGAAGTCTCCTCTGCTACTTCTTCTGTAGGAATGGCTATATCATAATTAGCTAATCCCTCTTCAGTCACTATTACGTTTATGTACGGATCTTTAAGAGTAAATGAATTGACTTTAGCTGAATCACCAAAAAGAGACATAATATCGAGACTAATATCCATTCGAGGAATCTCTGCTAGCTGAACTCCTTCAAACTCTCCTTTCCCGGTTACGCTTAATGAGTCCAGAGAAATAGTCATATCAGGAAAACTCTTTAAAAGACTAAGCCCATAATTTGACCATTCTACATTGGCATTTACATTTTCGTTCACTGCAGTTTTAACGGCTTCTTCAATTTTTCCTTGGAAAACAAATGGCAGTGCTACTATGGTTACTAACAGCAACACAAATACTATAACAATAATTTTAATTACTTTCTTCATTTATCAGCATAGTTAGAATCAGTCTTCTAACGTTTGATTTTATTCTTTGTTATCAGGAACTTCAAGTTCCCCTTCAGCATTGGCAATAATTGTGCTAACCGCACCATCACCTGTAACATTTGTCACTGTCCTTACCATGTCTAAAATTCGGTCTACAGGAATTATTAATGCAATCCATGCTCCATCTAATCCGACTGAGCCTAAAACCATAATCATTAATACCAATCCTGCACTTGGAATGGCCGCTGCACCAATAGATGCCAATGAAGCCGTTAGTACAATGATCAACTGCTGAGAAAAGGTCAAATCTACCATGTGCAGCTGCGCCATGGCTACTACTGCTACCGCTTGGTAAAGGCTAGTTCCATCCATATTTACCGTAGCACCTATAGGCAGGACAAAACTGGTAGTTCTTTCTGAAACTCCTAATTTATTTTCTACACAGTCCATGGTTACTGGAAGAGTCGCTACTGATGATGATGTAGAGAATGCGGTAAGCTGAGCAGCTTTCATTCCTCCTAAGAATTTTCTACCTGTTATTTTCTTTACAATCAAACTAACTAGTCCAGGATAGACTAGGAAGATTAAAATAAATAACCCAAGAAGCACTGCTCCCGAGTAATGTAGTAAGAATGTAAACAGATCACCGAGCTTAGTAATATCATTACCAGCTACTTTAACAACCTGACCAGCCATGAGCGCAAAAACAAAATAGGGCATGGCATTCATAATGGCCCAAACCATTTTCACGAACACTTCATTAAGACCGTTTACAACATCGAACACAGGTTTGAACTGAGTCTTTGGTAGTTTTAACAGCATGACGGCAAAGAAGATGGCGAAGAAAATAATCTGAAGCATTTTCATCTCAGTGAGTGCTCCAAACAAGTTACTAGGAATAGCATCTACTAAAGGCTGAAGAGGGCTTGCATTCTTTGTTTTTTTAGCATTGTCTATTCTTTCTTGGACCCCTGCATCCAAAACCGTTTCTTCTCTTTCTTGTTTGACTTTGGCCAGAACAGATGCGTTTTCTGGCTTACAAGAGTAACATTCACCATCTAAGTCTTTGGCTCCAGTTTCCTCTTTCCAAAGCTCGTAATCAACTCTTTTTTCTAGTCTAAACTCATCACTTACCTGTTCCCCTGGTTTCCAAAGATTTACAATTGTCAATCCCAGAGTAACCGCAAAAACTGTAGTAACCAAATACATACCTAAAGTTTTCCAGCCGATGGAACCTAGCTTTTTTACATCTCCTAAACTGGCCACTCCTACTATGATAGAAAACAATACTAATGGAACTGCTACCAGTTTTAATAGGCGAACGAAAATTTTCCCAAATGGATCTATCCAGTCCCTGTCTCTTATACACATCTCCGAGCCCACGAGACCTCTCTACATC
>CAJXOV010000567.1 GCA_913057815.1 uncultured Flavobacteriales bacterium | reverse complement strand
CCAGAATCTCATACACAACTTGAAAGAGTGGCTGTTGACGTTTGCCCAGGTGCAGATCAAATAACTGATGGAGAATGGATACCTACAAATTCTGAAAACAATACAGATTTTAATATTGGAGACCATGAAAATATATTCGGGTCTAATCCTTTTTGTTCCAATTCCATCTGGACTGGTGGATATGCATCAGGCCCAAATCAGCATTTATCTACTCAAACTGTTAGTATTCCAGATTTAGGAGATGTTGTTGAGTTATGTTTTGAATATGCTTCTGATGAATATGATAATGGAGTTACTGATGATTCTTATTCTTTTATAAGCATTGATGGAACTGAAATTTTTACTGTTTCTCATTTAGCAGAAAATGATACTGAAGGTTTTGTTCAAGTATGTGTTGATGTTACTGCATATGCAGGACAGGAAGTGACTTTATCTGTAGGTAACATTATTGGTTCTGAAAATGTACATGGAAATGTAGGTTTTGGATGTTTTGAATTAAGCTGTGAAAGCCTTAATAACGATTTATGTGAAGATGCTTTCCCTATAGCTTGTGGAGAAACACTTAGTGGTTCAATATCTACTGCCACTGATACTGGTTTTCCTGGTTCATGTGCTCAAGATTATCAAACAGACGGAGTTGGTGTGTGGTATGAAATTCAAGGAATAGATGGACAATTAATTCTTTCTACTTGTAATGTAGGAACAAATTATGATTCTTATATCACTTTGTTTTCAGGTGAATGTGGAGATTTGACTTGTCTAGATGGTAATGATGATTATTTCTTTGAATCTAATCCAGCTTCTATTGGAGCATCTAATATTTATTCTCAAATAGCTGAAAATAATGGAGGTGATGTTCCTGCATGTAGCTTTTCTAGTTTAGATGCTATTGTAGCATGGGAAGCTCAAGCAGATGTTACTTATTATGCCTACATTTCTGGTTTTAATTCTAACGTTGGAGATTTTGAGTTTGACATTTCTTGTAATAACATATGTGAGCCATCTTTAGCTATTTCTTGCCCTTCTGATACAGAAGCTGCTTGTGGTGAATCTACAGACGCAGCATTTACAGGTGAAGCTACTACTGAAACATCTGATTGTACTGAAGATGTTTTATTGTCATTTGACGATTCATTAACAGATAACAATGATGGATGTCCTTTCATTACTAGAACATGGACAGCCACTGCTGGTGATTTATCTGCTTCTTGTGACCAGATAATTACTTTAATTGATTCTGAAGATCCAGAATTCACTTCTGAAATAGCTGATTTTTCTGCTACTTGTGAAGAAGCTTTTGCTTATGACTCTTGTCAAGAGTATTTTGAAGCAAACATTGCACTTCCTTCTTTCGAAGACAACTGTACGTTGAATGAAGATATACAGTTAGATGTAACTTACGATTTTAATGTTGAATTCGAATGCCCTACAATAGAAGCTTGTACTAGAACAGTAATTATTACTGATCAGTGTGGAAATAGTGCTTCTCAAGAAACTACTATTTATGTGACTGATGAATTAGCTCCAGAATTTGTGAGTTTTCCTAGTGATATCTCAGTAGAATGTGGAGATTATGATTTCGATAATTTAGAGATGTTTAATTTCGGAATTGGATTTAATGGAGAAAATTCTTTCGAAACTCCTCCAGGATTTGAAATCGGAGATGAGTACTTTACTCCTGCTTACATCTTAATTCAAGGTTTACTAGATCAAGTTGAGGCAGAAGACAATTGTTCTGATTTTGTTGAATACGATGTTGAATTTGATTTTGAAATAACTGGTGAATGTCAGAATGTTCTTGATCTTATCGTAACTGTATTTGCTTATGATCAGTGTTATGAAATTTCTGATTCATTTACTATTAATATTAACGATACTTCAGGACCAATTTTCCCTGAATTAGAAGATCTTTCAGTTCAGTGTCTTGAAGACGTTCCTGCTCCTTTAGATTTAGAAGCTATAGATGCTTGTACTGGCGCGGCTAGTGAAGCAGTGAGTTTTGAATCGAATACAGGAGAATTAACTAAAACGTGTGAATTAAGCGTAGCAGTAGGTGCTGGTGATGATTGGGCACTTTGGTTAAACGAATTTAACTCAGCTTCATCTGATAACTTCGTATGGAGTGCAGGTGGACAATTAGACTTCTTTAATGACGGTACCGCTCCTGTCTCTTATACACATCTCCGAGCCCACGAGA
>CAJXOV010000566.1 GCA_913057815.1 uncultured Flavobacteriales bacterium | reverse complement strand
GGTTCCTACTATTCACATGAATGTGCGGTATTTTGAAATCTATGATGAGAATGGAGAATATGTGAATGGATGGTTTGGTGGCGGAACTGACCTTACTCCTTATTATCTAGATAAAGATGATGCTAAATTCTTCCACACGAGCTTGAAAGATGCTAGTGACCCACACGGAGAAGAATTGTATCCTGAATACAAAGACAAATGCGACAAGTATTTCTTCAATTCTCACAGAGGAGAAACTAGAGGAATAGGCGGTGTTTTCTTTGATTACCTGAAGCCTACAGAAGAAAGAACTAGTGAAGACTGGATGGCTTTTACACAATCCATTGGAGATTGTTTTGCTCCGATATACACATCAATAATAGCAAAGCATAAGGAGGAAACATATAGTCCCGAACAAAAAGTGTGGCAAGAATTAAGAAGAGGACGTTATGTCGAATTCAATTTACTTCATGATAGAGGAACTCACTTCGGTATAAAGACTAACGGTAGGACAGAATCTATTTTAATGAGCCTTCCTCCAACTGTAAGATGGGATTACATGAGTGAACCAGACCCAGGAACTAGAGAAGCGGAACTTGTGGAGCATTTGAAACCGATTGATTGGATAAGTTAAACAATTGAAAATTGAAAATTAGCAATTGAAAATTGTTGAAGTGATATCCCTTTTTAAATTAGCACTCATCAATCGTCAATTATCAATAAAATAAATAAATGGAATTCCCAGACACTAGACCACGTAGATTAAGACAAAACGCCTCTATTAGAGCATTAGTTCAAGAGAACTGGCTAACGCCAAATGACCTTCTCGCTCCTATTTTTATAATGGAAGGAAAAAACGCTAAAGAAGAAATAGCGTCCATGCCTAACTACTTTAGATTCTCACTAGACCTAGCGGTTAAAGAAGTGAAAGAGCTGTTTTCTAAGGGAATAAAAGGTGTGATGCTATTCGTAAAAGTGGCTGACGAACTAAAAGACAATGCTGGTACTGAAGCTGTAAATCCACATGGCTTAATGCAAACAGCCATATCGAAAATCAAAGATGCTTGTCCTGAGATGCTTGTGTTTTCTGATGTGGCCATGGATCCTTATTCTAGTTTAGGTCATGACGGCATAGTACAGGATGGAAAAATCCTGAATGATGACACCTGTGAAATACTGGGAGAAATGGCCATTTCTCATGCAGAAGCTGGTGCAGATTTTATAGCTCCTTCAGATATGATGGACGGGCGAATAGGATTTATAAGAGAAGTAATGGATGAAGAAGGTTTTGAGGATACAGGAATACTTGCTTATAGTGCTAAGTATGCTTCTTGCTTCTATGGTCCCTTCAGAGATGCGTTAGACTCTGCTCCTGTGAATGAAAAAAATGTACCAAAGGATAAGAAATCTTACCAGATGAATCCAGGCAATTCAAAAGTTGCTCTTCAGGAGATTGAATTGGATATATCAGAGGGTGCAGACATTATTATGGTAAAACCTGCGCTTAGCTATTTGGATATAATCAGCGTTGCAAAGCAAAACTTTAATACACCAATAGCTGCTTACCAAGTAAGTGGAGAGTACAGTATGATTCATGCTGCAGCACAGAAAGGATGGTTAGATTATGATAGTACGGTTTTAGAAACTACTCTTTCTATAAAAAGAGCTGGAGCTGATATGATAGCTTCTTATTTTGCGAAGGATATTATAAAATTAATAGACTAAAAACTAATTCGATATTCGAAGTTTGAAATTCGAGATTCATATTCTCTACGATTTCAAATCTCGAATTTCAAATCTCAAATTATATGATTTATAACGAGTCAGTAAGGTTATTCGATAGAGCTAAGAAAAACATCCCAGGAGGAGTTAACTCTCCTGTACGAGCGTTCAAAAGTGTAGGTGGAAATCCTTTGTTTATGAAAAAGGCGAAAGGAGCTTACATGTATGATGTTGACGATAGAAAATATATAGATTTAATCAATTCTTGGGGGCCTATGATTTTAGGTCATGCGCACCCTGAAGTAGTAGAAGCTATCAAGAAACAGACAGAAGACTCTACGAGTTTCGGTACACCTACAGAATGGGAAGTAGACATGGCAGAATTAATCTGTGAAATAGCTCCTAATGTAGATAAAATCAGAATGGTGAACTCTGGAACTGAAGCTTGTATGAGCGCTGTTAGACTTGCTAGAGGATATACAGGAAAAGACAAGAT
>CAJXOV010000565.1 GCA_913057815.1 uncultured Flavobacteriales bacterium | reverse complement strand
CTAGCGTTTGATCGAGTGCATTGGTCATTAAGCTAGCTTTATGCTTGGCATTTTCCAATGCTTTAATTCGAGCTTTGTCTTTATGCATTTCTAGTTCTGTACTTCTAAACTGTGGAGATCCTAAATTGCTAATTTCCAATCCTAATAGACCTGTCATAATTTCCTCCAAACTATTTAAGTCAGTTACACAAACTGAGAAGTTTTGAGTAGCTTGAAACTCTTTCTGTTGCGGGTTTCTATCGTGTCTGTAATTTTTTCCTACAGTAAGATATTGGGTTTGAATATGTTTTTCATTTACTCCTTCCTTCTTAAGGTATTCTATAGTAGTCCTGGAAATAGAAGCGTTTTTTTGCTTGGCTACTAAGATGTCATCATCTGAAGTAGTAACTGTGAAGCTGATGAGTGCCTCATCAGGCTGTGCGTAAACAATGGCTTTTCCAGTGGTGCTTACTAAGGGTAGAGTATTAGTCATTTGACTAAATGTATTAAATGCTAAGCCTAATATAGCCAGAGCAAGGGTGATTGAATATTTCATTTTCTATTGGGTTTTACTTATTAAGCATTAAAAAGTATGCCAGAAAATTGTTAGTCATTTAGCTGGGGTCTCAGACCTGTTAAATATTTCAAATTTATGTGTCGATTTAGACGATGCAGTATTACAATATAAATGGCCAAATGATCCTTTTAGGGTTATACGTGTACAGTACTTCACAATCTAAAAAATCTAAACATCATGAAATTTAAATTCAGAATTATTATCGTCTTTGTAATCTTAGTAACCAGTAGTGTTTTTGTTATACAACATTGCACCGCTAGCTCAGCTCCTGCACCTGATGAAGGATGTGTATTTAAAACTGTGTTTGAAGGAGAAGGAATAGAGAAAGAGTTCTACTTGCCTATGAGTGCTGATATTAAGAACGTTTGCAACGCTGGACTGGAGTGGTTAGTGAAAGCTCAGCATGAATCTGGAGGATTCGGGGCGGGTTCTCATAGTAATCAGCAGAATATAAATCCACATTTGGTAGAAACTGATCCTGCTACTACTTCTATGGTGGCCATGGCTATCTTACGAGATGGTTCTAATTTGAATGAAGGAATATATGCCACTCATCTTTCATTGGCTACTAATTACCTGTTAGACTGTGTGGAAAAAAGCCCTGAAAATGATCCTAATATTACCAAACTTCAGAATACTCAAATTCAAGGCAAGCTAGGTGGAAATATAGATGTCATTTTAACTAGTCAGTTTCTAACAAACTTATTAAGCGAAGTGAACGATGAGAAAATGAACAATAGAGTAAAAGAGGCCATCACTAAGTGTGTTCAGAAAATAGAAAAGAATCATGAAGGTTCAGGTGCTGTAGCTGGTTCGGGATGGGCAGGTGTGTTACAATCATCTTTTGCAGCTAATTCTTTGGAAGCAGCTGAGGCCAAAGGAATAAAAGTAAATGGTGATGTGCTTAAAAAAGCCAAAGACTACCAAAAGCAAAATTACGATGTAGAGTCTGGAACGATAGCTACAGAGTCAGCTGCTGGAGTTATGCTTTACGCAGTTTCTGGTAGCTCTAGAGCTAGTGCTAAAGATGCTAGGAAAGCAGAAGATACGATCAATGAAGCTGTAGAAGATGGAAAAGTAGAAAGTGCTGCTCCTGTAACTATTGAAAATTTGATGAAAGCTGGAATGGAGTTAAATGATGCAGAAGAATCTATGACTTCTTATCAGGTGTATAATGCAAGTAAAGTTAGAGCTCAGGACGCAGATGTTATAGCAGGTTTTGGTAATAATGGAGGAGAGGAATTCATGAGTTTTTTACAAACTGGAGAAGGCCTAATCGTAAACAAGGATATAGAATGGCAGCAGTGGTACAATGGAACTAGTCAAAGACTGATGGATATTCAAAACCAAGACGGTTCGTGGCATGGACATCATTGTATTACCAGTCCAGTATTCTGTACAGCTACTTCACTTTTAATATTATCTGTAAATAATGATATAGATAATCTAGTAGCTCAGGGTGCAGGTGAATAAAAAAGAAAATTGACGATGAGAGAAAACCTTGAGCATTTATTTGTTTAAGGTTTTTTTATGTTCAATATGAGTGTTTCAAGAATTGCATATTCCTTTAAGCCATTCTTTAAGTGTTGTTGCTTCTTTTAGGAAAAGCCAGTTTCCCAACCCTAGAAACTGTCTCTTATACA
>CAJXOV010000564.1 GCA_913057815.1 uncultured Flavobacteriales bacterium | reverse complement strand
AGATTTAACTAATCCGTCAAAATATTTCATACGCTAAAAATAAAAAAGGGAGTCAATTAAATTGACTCCCTTCATTAATAATTATTTCTTGATTTTTATCTCAAAATGGTTACCGTACCCTCATGAGTAACTCCAGAGTCTAGCACTAAAATATAAAAGTAGGTTCCATCTGAAACTTCATCTTTCTTTGGTTTCCATAGACCTTTATAGCTCGTATCTTCAAAAACAATACCTCCCCACCTATTATAAACTGTTAGGTGCGCTCTCGACTGATAATCAATCCCTTCAATGTAAAACGTATTGTTAAAATCATCTCCATTTGGAGTGAAAATATTTGGAATAGAAACCGAACATGGAATACTTTCGATAAAAACGTTTTCAGTTTCTTCGATTCCACAACCATATGCTGTTAGTACGTAAGTTCCAGTTTCAAACACTGAAACATTCGTTTCATTTCCCAAATAACCAAGACTTCCTGAAGTCCAATTTAAAGAATCTAAAAGCTCTGGGTTAGCCGCTGTAAGCACTGAAAACTGATTAGGACACCATTCAGAAAAAGAGATCAACGCTTCGGGCCCATCTATAGGAGTAACCGATAATTCTTCCGTACTAATACATTCAGGAAAACCTGTAGGATAAGCACTAAAAGTATATGAAGTAACTTCAGTTACATTTGAAACATTAGGGCTTAATTGATTATCAGCATCCAAGAATGTAGCTGGACTCCATTCGTAAGTCATATTTCCAAAAGTTCCTCCGCTAAAATTCACATCTGCGTTCATATTTAACGACTGTTCAGGACAAATCGTAAAATCCCCTTCTGAAGTAGCTAATACTTCTGATACTTCCACATTTACATTTGTAGTATACTCGCAACCATGGTTATCAATAGCATGATATGTATACATATATTCTCCAGGGTCTGTGAACTCCGTTACCATTTCATTACAATTTTCCAAAGTGCTAATTGGGCCGCTATTAGCAGTCCAGAAAGTACTATCACAATTAGAACCAATACTCGGTGTAAATGATAAGTCTTCAGGATATAAAGAAGGGTCAAAAGTTAATGCCCAGTCAAAGATAAATCCATTATCAGAACTTAGGTTATCACATATTTCAACTGACCAAACACCATTTAAGGGACAACCAATCAAATTAGAAAAGGGACTTTCGCTTGAATAAGTTCCAGAGGCCAAAGTACCCCCTGACTCTTCTCCCCAAGTCCCAAGAGTAGCATCTGGAGCCCAATAATAATCATAACCTATACCTTCCGCATCAGGATTTCCATCGTCATCAACCGGCTCTCCTAAAAATGTTCCTGCTCCTTGATTAGAATGGGCTAGCATTGATTGACCATTTGGACACAAAAAAGTCAATGTTAAATCTCCCATATAGGAATGTTCAAAATTTATAAAGAAATTAACCAAATCTGACTCTTCAGTCACTTCTTGATCAGCTAAAAATCCAGTCACTAAAATTTCAGAATCAAAACACTGGCTTTGATCATCAGGAATAAAAAGTGCCCCACCAAAACTTGAACTTGGAACTGTACTCCATTCTACTGGTGTCACCGCTCCTTCCAAAGTGACCTCACTTCCTAAACAGGCTAAAACATCAGGAGAAGTCCCTTCAAAAGAAGGAGTAGTACTGACTTCTACTAAAACATCTATGGTATTACCACTATTACAGTCTATATCATCTGTAACAAATAGTTGAATTATATATGCTCCTGCTACTGAATAAGAATGACTAACTGTCGGCCAACTAATCTCATTAGTCGAATCATCACCAAAATCCCATGTAAAAGTTCCTAATGTTGTCCCATCAGCAAAAACGGTAGGAGATCCATCAAGAGTAATTTCTTCATCTACACATATTCTCCAAGGAAGAGTAGAATCAATGTTTACATCAACTATAGGACGAACACATGGAAGACCACAAGTAATTTCCGCACTAAAATTCCCAGTATCAGAGGCATCGGAAGACCAAACCAATGTGATACAGCCATCATTAGTGCTAGTAATATCAGTAGTTTGTAAATCATTTCCTTCAAAAACTCCGATTTCCGGAGCACTTGTATCTGCTCCGTCATAAATAGTCATAGAATCTCCTGAACCAAGACTAAATGAATTCCAATAAAGATTTAAAATAGTTTCTGGATCTTCAGCACACAAAGTCATCGTGAAATTTTCGTTATTCTGATAATCATTAAAAG
>CAJXOV010000563.1 GCA_913057815.1 uncultured Flavobacteriales bacterium | reverse complement strand
ACCATCATTATCTTTATCCCAATACTCATAGGAAATCAGCTCTTCTTCATCTTCCATTTCTATATCGAAATGTTGTTTTTTCTTGGTTGGGATATGCAAGTCATAACTCATAGACAAAGCTGAATGCAAAAACTTGTCGTTTTTGCCATCACTTTTAGATTCATTATCCTGAACATCATCAGCTAAGTCATTCATATTAAAAAACAAAGTAGTTCCTAGTTGACCTTTTAAATGCTTACTGAATTTAAAATTCAATCCTACAGCCAAAGGAATACTCAACGTCCTATCAGGATAAGCTCCATTTTGTTCTCTATTCAAGCCTCTTAAATCGGTTTCATAGATATAATCTCTTTTGAGCTTTATAGCTTCGGAAGAACTAGGACTATTTTCAGGTAAACTCATAAGGCTCCCGTCTGACCAAAGATTGTACTCTAATCCCTCTGAATCAAACAAGTCTGCTTTGGATAAAAATTCAAAACTGGATATACCTGTACCAACATATGGCTGCCAAACAGCAGTTTTAGGTAAGAAATTTTCGAAATTATAGGTCAACAGAGCTGTTCCACCAGTAATCTCACTCTGAAAATTATTCAATGTTCTTAATCCAGGCTCATTCACGGTGACTGTACTAAAAACAGCCGAAAATGAAAGATCGAGAAAACTCTTTACTGGCATTTGAGCGTTAAAACTTAATGCTATACTAGAATTAAAAGGATTGTTGGATCGTAATTCACTGCCAGTATCACCATAAAAGGTAAATGTTCCTATTCCGAATCCAATCATTGGCTTCGGTTTAAAAATTGGAGAAATTATTAATTCTTCATCTTCATATATATCAATAGAGTCAGCCTGAGAAACGGTCAATTCAGAATTAGATAAAACCGAAGATTCGTTTCCCTTCTGAATTTGAAGAGAATCAACTTGAGCCGTAGATAGCAAGGAGCTTCCAAAGACAAGTATTAGTAAAAATAGGTATCGAAACATGATAGTGTCGTTATTGTTTCACCATGATTATACGCTTGGAATGCCTTTAAGTTTCTTTTGAGAGAGAATAATGAAGGATGTATACTAGTTTTGCATGAAATTTAGAATCAGTTGAGTTACATTCCTGAACAGACTATTACAGATTTAGAGTTTGACCTAATAAGGCTCATGCTTCATGATTTCTGCATTTCTGATACTGCCAAACTTAGGATGGTAGACCTTTCTCCTATAACCGATTTTAGTATTCTTCAAGATCAACTTGAAAGGTTAAATGACTTGAAATCTATTCGAAATGAAGGCCTTACATTCCCCGCATTAGATTTTGAAGAAATTGAAGAAGAAATAGAAACATTAAGGAACAAGCACAATGTACTAACAGAATCTAGTTTTTTCAACATCAAACTTCTGTCGGAATTAGTTAATAGAATTCTTTTTTTCTTCTCTGATAAGAAATCGAGATTTCAAAAGCTCAAAGATCTCACCGAAAATCTGTACCACACAGATGATATAGTAAAGGCCATAAATAAGGTTTTTGACGCTAGAGGGAAAGTAAAAGATGATGCTTCTCCTACTCTACTAAAAATTAGACAAGAAAAAAAGGCAACAAGGAATAAGATAAATTCTAATTTCGATAAGCACTTGAAGACCCTATTAAAAAAAGGTGTTCTGGCAGACAATAATGAAACTTTTTTGCACGGCAAAAGAGTTTTATCTGTAATCAGTTCTTATAAGAGAAGTGTTAATGGGAATGCCTTAGGCAATAGTAAAACTGGAAATGTCACATACATAGAGCCTTCCTTAAACATTCCATTGAATCATGAATATGAGATGTTACGTGATGACGAAAGACAAGAATTATTTAGAATATTAAAAGAACTGACTCAAGCTGTTCGAACTCACCTACCTCTACTGACAGAGTATCAAAAATTTATTACTGAATTAGATTTTATAAATGCTAAATGCAAGTTAGCTCTGCAACTAAAAGCTAACCTTCCTAAACTCTCTGAAAACTCAGAAATAAACTTAATTAATGCCTACCACCCTATTCTACTAGTCACCAACCAGTCAAATGGGAAAGAAACTATGCCACAAAGCTTGCTTTTGGACAAGTTCAACAGGATGCTGGTAATATCAGGGCCAAACGCTGGTGGGAAAAGTATAACTCTAAAAACTGTCGGCCTGCTTCAGTTAATGTTACAAAGCGGATTATTAACTGTCTCTTATACACATCTCCGAG
>CAJXOV010000562.1 GCA_913057815.1 uncultured Flavobacteriales bacterium | reverse complement strand
ACCTTACTCAGTTTAATAAAACTAATACAGCCAATAAAGTAAGAATCATGACTCCTTATGGAAACATGGACTTTATTTTATACAAAGACACTCCACTTCATAGGTCTAGTTTTATTCACTTAATCCTTCAGGATTACTTTTCAAATATTGAAATTACAAGAATCAGAAAAGACCATGTAGTTCAAGGTGGAAATTCACAGGAAGAATCTAAAGCCATGCAACGATTCCTAATGGGGAATTATACAATCCCATCAGAGTTCCGGAACCATCACATACATAAAAAAGGTGCCCTGGCATTAGCTCGTCAGATGAACGACAATCCAAACAAAGAGTCTGAGCCTTATGATTTTTACATCGTTCATGGTCGGAAGTCAGGTGGAGCTGAGTTATTTAATATTCAAAAAGAAAAAGGAATCTCATATACCACCGAGCAGAAAGATCTTTATAAAAAAACAGGAGGAACTCCTCATTTAGATAATGACTTCACCGTATTTGGCGAGATCATTTCTGGTTATTCAGTATTAAACAAAATTGCTAATTTAGAAGTAGACAGCAAAGATTGGCCGAAAGATGACTTGATAATTAGTATTGAAATAATCGATTGAGATAGTATCTTCGCAGGTATGAAATTTTTCTTCGTAATTATAATGGCCCTTTTTCCATTTTTAGGGTTTTCTCAAGTAAAAAAAACACATCCTTCTACTAGTGCTTCAGTAGTTCTAGAAGAGGAAGTTCCAGAAAAAGAAGGGAAAACTGGATTCACATTTGCTATTGATTTAGGAATGTACTTGGCAAGTAAAAAAACAGCCTCTATCTATAATGGTTTAGGGTTATCTCAAATTAATGATCAATCGGCCTGGTATTCAATTCCAGAAAGGTTTACTGAAGTAGGTGTGAATACACAAGCGAACATCATTCAAACTATAAATGATAATTTCCCAGAGTACAACGGAACTGTTACAGGAATAAGGTTTGGTATCGATGATTTCCCTCAGGACATGAATTACAGTCCTAAGATTTATTTCGCCTTAAATGCCACGTATCATTTTAGTGATTACTGGGCTGTGGTAGCCAAGTCAAGCATAGCCAACTTAAAGTCAACTGCTGTATACACTATGACTCTTGAAGGACCAACTATTCCGCAAAATGCTTCAGAAGTGATTCAACAATTTGATTTAACGGGAGAAGAACAACGGATTCATTTTGACCTAGGCTTTAAGAACACCAGTTACAATGATTATGGCTTCAAATGGTTTTGGGGCGCTGGAATGTCTTTGGTAGGTGCTAAAGTTGAAAGTAATACTGCTTTTATAGGACAAACACCGTATGAACTGATTTTACAAAACAATGGTAACAATCAGTTGATAAATGAATTCAACTCTGCTCAGACAGCTTTCAATGTGGGATATTACGCTACTACTGGTTGGGAAATGGAATACAAAGATAGATTTGATTTCGGGATAGGTTTTAATTTATCAAGGGATGTTATCGAATTAGGACTATCAGAGGAAGATGTATGGAATAAAAGAATTTACGTTTCATTCGGGATATAAAAGAAAAAGCGACTCTCCGTTGAGAATCGCTTTAATTTAAGAACCTTAACCTCGGTTAGGAACCACCCTAACCGATTAAAATCAAAATGAAAAACTGCTTTTACTGTTACTAATATATAAATGAACTTAAGTGAATTATAGGCCTATTTAGTAAACGGTGCATATGATTCCATAAACGGCAACACTCTCTATATGACTGAAAATAAATTCGAAGGGTATTTCTCTTATTATATTTCCAAAGTAAAGAACAACCCGGTAAAACAGGTTTTAGCGACACAAGAAGACGAGCTATATAGTTTTTACAATTCTTTAAAATCTAAAGATGTTGAATTTAGATACGAGCCTGAGAAATGGAGCATCAAAGAAGTCGTTTTTCATAACATAGAAACTGAAATATTCATGCTCTATCGTGCTATTCGAATCTCTAGGGGAGATTCTACTATCTTAAGTGGTTATGATGAAAACATGATGATAAATAAAGCTAGAATAGAAGCTATGAACTTCGAAGCAATCCTAGATTTACAAAAAAGAACAAGAGAAAACACCTTGTTTTACTTTAATCACTTTACTGAAAAAGAGCTTGAATCCGAAGGTTCGTTCTCCGATATTACTATAAATGTAAGAGGCATTGGTTACCTAATTGCAGGACATGCTATCCACCACGTGGATAT
>CAJXOV010000561.1 GCA_913057815.1 uncultured Flavobacteriales bacterium | reverse complement strand
CCTCTCTATTCGTCGGCAGCGTCAGATGTGTATAAGAGACAGGAAGATGAATAAGTACATGATGATTTTTACTGGAACACCTTATGAAAAATTAGATCTATCTCCAGAAGATTTACAGAACAGAATGGGGAAGTGGTTTGCGTGGGGAAATAAAATGGGAGAAGCTGGAATTCTTCATGGAGGAGAGGCACTGAAAGCTGAGGCCAAAAGAGTGGAAGGACCTAACAGAACCATTACAGATGGTCCTTTTGCAGAATCAAAAGAATTAGTGGGAGGCTTTTACATAGTAGAAGCAGAAAGTTATGATGCTGTAGTAAAAATAGCCGAAGACTATCCTGATTATGATTTAGACGGAGGAGTAGAAATCAGAGAGATTCAGGTGTTTGAAAGATAAAACAGAACACATTTTAGCAGACCATCTTTTCAGGCATCATTATGGAAAGATGGTCTCTATTTTAACTAGCGTTTTCGGTCTTTCTAACTTAGAGCTGATAGAAGACGCTATCCAGGATACGTTTATTAAAGCGGTACAATCCTGGAGAAACCAAATGCCTGATAACCCAGAAGCGTGGCTAACTCAGGCAGCTAAGAATAGAGCCGTAGATTTATTCAGGCAGATAAAAGCCGACAAGAGCAGATTTGAATTTTTAAATTCTGGAGCTTCAGCCATAGCTTTAAATGAACTTTTCTTGGATCATGAAATTGAAGATAGCCAGCTGCGCATGATTTTCACAGCTTGCCATCCCGATTTAAAGCCTCAAGACCAATTGGCCTTTGCTCTTAAAACCATTTCAGGGTTTGGCCAGAAAGAAATAGCCGCAGCACTTCTACTAAAGGAAGAAACAGTAAAAAAGAGATTAACCAGAGCTCGCAAAATAATATCTACTGAAAACATCTCGTTCAGTATTCCACTTGGAAAAGATTTGACCCTACGAATGACTAGGGTGTTGGAAGTGATTTACCTCACTTTTAACGAGGGTTTTTATTCATCACATTCTAATAAACGAATCCAAGAAGACCTCTGCAGCGAGGCCATCAGGCTAGCTCAGCTAGTTCTGACCAAGGAACCACTCCGAGATGAAAGAATGTATGCTCTGCTGACGCTCATGTGCTTTCACATGTCACGGTTAGAAAGCAGATTTGGTGAAAACGGAGAGATAATAGATCTAGAAAACCAAGATAGAAGCCTATGGTATTATCCACTCATAGAAATGGGAAACCGAGCCATGAACCGAGCTACTCTGGACGTTTCCACCTTTAGCTCCTATCATTATGAGGCTGCCATAGCGGGAGAACATTTAAAAGCCAGAACTTATGCAGATACTAATTGGAATGAAATTCTGAGGTATTATCAGTCGCTCCATGAGATTCATCCTTCAGAGTTTTCGATATTAAATATAGCGGTGGTTCAGATAAAAGCAGGTCAGTTAGCATCCGCGTTGCAATGCCTAAATACCATTCAACCAGAAAAACTAGAGCAGCGTAAATATCTCTTTTACGCCACTTGGGCAGAATATTATAAGACTGCAGGGAATCTGCAGGAATTCAAATCCAACCTTCAAAAGGCTATTCAGCTTTGCGAGAATCCGTTGGAAAAGGAGCATTTGGAGAAGAAGCTGATAAAAAGTTGAAGATCTATTGATTGGTGTTCTTTGAGTCTGCTTACTTTTGTTTTAAATAGAGTTGTCATTGAATAAATTTTCTAAAAAACTTTCGGAAAAATCAGAATCCCAATTGAAGGAAATAATCCTGAACGAAAAAGTTTATACTAGTGAATTAGTTCTTGGAGCAATCCATGAATTAGAAAAAAGAGAACATGAGCTAGAAGGATTAGAAGATATAAAACAGAGACTAGAAAAATCGGTAAATGAAGAGGTTGTTTCTATAAAAGAGCCATTTATACCGAAAGGAATACCATTAACTTATGTGATAGCCGCTGTTCTTATTTATTTAAATGCGATCAGTTTTTTTATTTTATCGAACTTTGAATTAAGGCTGGGTGCTCATAGTTATAGCATGTCCGGAGGAATTACTGGACTATTGCTAGTATTAATAATTCTAATCGGTGTTGTGGTTCATGGCGGAAGAGTAGCAGGTGTTTATCTGGTCTCATTGGTGATCCTATTCCATACATACAATTACTTTTTTTCAGAAGGGACTTTTTTCAATAATAGTCGTTTGACCATTTTTTTGGCGCTGCCATATATCTGTCTCTTATACACATCTGACGC
>CAJXOV010000560.1 GCA_913057815.1 uncultured Flavobacteriales bacterium | reverse complement strand
CTCTCATAGGTTCGAAATAATGGTTTTCCCAGCCATTCTTATAATGCTCTCCACTTTCCGGGAGGTTGGAATGGATTAACGTCAACTCCGTTTGGTCACCAACTTCTTTCAGTAAAATTTCGATTTGCGAATCCTCTTCCTGATCTTCAAACTGAGTAGTTCTCCATGATTGAACTATTCTATTAAAAGGAGTTAGACTAGTGTTTTCACCTTCAATGTATCCATCCCAAGCGGTAAAATCACCTCCAACTTTATCGGAAACTACGGCCTCTCCACCGGTCATTTTTGAATGTAATTCACTATTCAGCCAAGCCGTGTAAAGTTCTTTTGAAGTAGTGTTAAAACTTGTTTTTAATATAAATTTCATTTTGGCTTAATTAGCGTTGCAAATGATTAAAATAAAAAGCCTCTTTAATGCCTCATCAGAAATCAGCTATTCTGGTGGCAGGTGTTTTTCTAAAAAGTCGTACACTAAATTAAACTGATTTAATGGTTCAATGTGTCCTCCATCCAAAATTATATGTTCCTTGTAAAACTCGAAATTGTTTTCATCTAATCTTTCTATGATTCTGTTTGACATAGTAGTGGCAGGCCATTGGTCGTCATCTTTACTTGATAAAATCAAAATAGGCCCATTTATATCCTCTACTTGAATTTCTGCTTTTTTCACGGCTTCTTCATCTTCGAGCATCAAACTATGTGCAGTGTACAAATCTCCTTTTATGGCAGGAGAGATCGTATTCAACCCAGCCGGGACATAGGCTACTTCCTCGTTTTTATAAGTCCAAGAAGAAGTGTTGGCTGTCCAAGTAATGGCAGGAAAGCTCACATGTGAAGTAGACATAGCCACTACTGCATTAAAATGATCGAATCTACTGGCTAGATTCAGCACCAATTCTCCACCACGTGAACCTCCTATGAGCGCTATTTTTGATTCATCTATTTTTGAATTTTTAGCGATATTCATTATAGTATCTGAAATGGCATCCAATGAAATTCTGTCGAGATTTCGTGGTGTTCCCTCAGCATTGAAGTATCCGATGGCTAAAATCGCATAGCCTTTTTGAAGGAGGCTGTCTCTCTTCGGTTTCATATGATTTCTATGCCAATCAATAGCCCCTTCCGCTCCTCCAAATACAACAATTAATGGTTGATTGTCAGACTCGCCCATATATAAAATTGTTTCTACCACTCCATGCTTTTTTGAAAGAGAAGGCACGTAAGTGAATAGAAAAACAAGTCCTGTGACTAATATTAATGGGATGATTAAGTGGACTCTTTTGGTTCTTTTTTTCATATCTATGATTAAGCTACCAAAGCTACACCATGAATTCACGATAACTTTTGACCTATGTCAAATAATCACTTTTCAGCGCGTATTCTGCTTAATGTTTCTTGAGTAATGCCTAGATATGAAGCTACCATCCCTAATGGAATGCGATGATAAATATGAGAATAAACAGTTTGAAAATGGGTGTACTTTTCCTTAGCAGAGGTGAACCTCATGGAGGTTATGCGCTCCATAAAATGACCGAATACGGTTCCCATAGATAAACGTGCGTAACGCTCCATTTCTGGAAAATTATCAAAAAGATAAACAAGATCATTTACATGAATATAATAGGCTTCAGTGTTTTCAATGGCATCTATGTAGTAGATGTCTTTTTCTCGTTGCATGAAGCTTTTGGGAGAATTTACCCATTCATCTACTCCACTAAAGTATTCGCTTATTTCTTTTCCATCTTTTAAAAAATAGGTTCTTAGAATCCCTTGATTTATGAAGTAGCTTTTTTTAGAAATAGTGTTTGCGTCTAAAACGAGTTCTCCTTTTTTAAATGTTATAGGTTGAATCCTTTTTGAAAGTTCAGATTTTAGTTTGTCTGAAAGTTTAATGAACTCTTCAAAGTGGTTGAATATGTTTTTTGTTTCGATAGGGTTCATTTAAAGTTCAGCTTTCTATTCGCTTGTTTCAACGGTTTAGCTAAACTGCGTTTTAATGCAGTTTAGGTTTTGTTAACCTTTTTAATCATCATGATGACTAGCACACTTTCGTGAACAATAAAAGTCACCACCATAAACCCAAGTAAAAGCCATTTTAAGAGAATTGAATTCATCTTCATCTTCTTCTCCTAAAAGCTTCTCTAAGGTTTCCAATTCTCCAGCACGATAACTACCTTCATCCATTAGACCTGTCTCTTATACACATCTGACGCTGCCGACGAATAGAGAGGT
>CAJXOV010000559.1 GCA_913057815.1 uncultured Flavobacteriales bacterium | reverse complement strand
TTCGTCGGCAGCGTCAGATGTGTATAAGAGACAGGATTTTGCCCGATCACATTCATATCGATCCTAGTTTGTTGTCTGAGTTTATTAAGTCATCTGATAATGATGAGTATAAGTCATTATTTGAAAAGAGTCTGTAGGGTTACAATAAATTACAATCAGGGATTTTTAGCTATTATTTATTACCTCTCTATAGTATAGAAGTAGCCTCTATTTCATTTGCATAAACTTAAAAAAATTATGTAATGAATACTGCTACTTCACTTCAAGAAAAGAAAACATTTGGACATCCTAGAGGTTTGTTTTACCTCTTTTTTGCAGAACTATGGGAGCGATTTTCTTTCTATGGAATGAAAGCTCTTTTGATCTTATATATGACCAAACAGCTCTTGTTTTCGGATACTATGTCAATTGGGATTTTCGCTGCTTACATGTCTTTGGTTTATGTAACGCCTACGTTTGGCGGTATTCTGGCAGATAAAGTATTAGGATTCAGGAAGTCCATTTTTCTAGGAGGAATTCTAATGGCTGTGGGTCATTTTTTATTGACTATAGAACAACCAATCTTTTTTTACTTATCTCTAGCATTCATCATAGTCGGGAATGGTTTTTTTAAACCTAACATTTCCACTTTTGTAGGTTCTTTATATGATAAGGATGATGTCAAAAAAGACTCTGGATTCACCATTTTTTACATGGGAATTAATATTGGTGGAGCCGTAGCTCCTCTACTTTGTGCTTGGTTGGCAGAAGTCTATGGATGGCATTATGGGTTTATGGCTGCAGGGTTAGGGATGTTGCTGGGGTTGGTAGTTTTTCAGAAAGGAATTAAAGACGAAATCTTTGGGAGAAAAGGATTGGTTCCAGATGTAGATTTTTATAGTTTTAAAAAGTATGGATTTAGCAGAGGGAATTGGGTGGTAATTCTGGCAGTGGTTTTGGTTCCAGTCTTTGCTTTGTTCGTTAGGTATTATCAATATGAACACTATTTGATTTGGATTACTTCATTTATAATAGTGGGTGCTCTTGTAAAAATTTGTTTGGGTTTAGCCTCTCAAGCTAGAAACAAGGTTATAGCTGCTTCGTATTTCACCGTTTTAATGACCGTTTTCTGGGCCATATTTGAACAGGCCGGTAGCTCACTTACACTTTTTGCAGATAGAAATGTAAGCTTAATAGGCTTGAATGCAGCTCAAACAAACAGTATTAATTCTGGATTCATTATTTTTCTAGCTATCCCCTTTTCATTAGCCTGGTCTTATTTGGCTAAGAAGAAAATGAATCCTAATTCGGCTATTAAAAGTGGAATAGGTCTACTTCTGCTTGGAGTAGGATTTGTGGTGTTTTCTCTTTCGGCCAGGGAGGCTGTAGATGCTATGACTCCGATGTGGTATTTAGTCTTAGGATATTTAATCCTCACAATTGGAGAATTGTTTATTTCTCCGATTGGCCTTTCTAAAATGACTGAACTCTCTCCATTAAAGTACATTTCATTTATCATGGGAGTGTTTTTTACATCGTCATTTTATGGGCACTATTTTGCAGGTAAAATAGCTGGAATGACTGCCGTTTCTGAAGGAGTAGATTCTCCATTTTCCAAAGGGATTATGGGAGATTTGGTAGAGTATATTACTTCGTTAAATTATGATTCAGTTTTGGCATTGGGAGAATCAACTACGCAGTTATATTCCTACGTTTCGGTTTATGCAGTATTTGGTGTTTTAAGTATTTTAATAGGAGTGCTCGTATTAGCTATTTCTCCGATTGTTAAAAAACTTATGGGTGAAGTTCATTAATCTTAAAACAGACTTCCTTGCTCTTGAACCATAGAAGGAACTTTGACAGTTATTCCTGTTCTTTCTTCAAGCAGTTTACCGAATAATATGCAGGTTTCTGGAGTTTTTATGCTTTTAAATTGGTGCATCCATATGTGCACATGATTAAGACCATTTTCCATCCAATAATGGATTCGGTCAGCCCATTGTGCTAGTCGAACTTCATCGGAAGGATCCAAGTCATATCCACCGAATCTTAGGATGAGAGTGTCCGAAGTCATTCTCATGTGCATGGCATCTCTTCTTCCTGCAGTAGCCGAAATTACAGCTGAAATATTTCTTTGCTCTATAAGTTTCCAGACTTTTTCAGCTTCGGTATTTTCTGAAAACCATTCAGGGTGTCGAAACTCTAGTGCGAGATTGAAATCTTCAGGGATGGTGTTTATATCTGTCTCTTATACACATCTGACGCTGCCGACGAATAGAGAG
>CAJXOV010000558.1 GCA_913057815.1 uncultured Flavobacteriales bacterium | reverse complement strand
CCATATATACACCTTGGTCTGAAGATGAAGATTCGTTAAAATTTCAAGTATTTAAAAAGCTACAAATCATACCAACCATTTTTATAAAAAATGAAATTTTCAGTGACCTCAATACAAATCAATTGGATAGCCTAGTCGATAACATATGGCACCTTACGGAAAAACGCTACAGAGAAAATTTTCAGTATTTCAAAAAATCATTCTCTGAAATTCAAATCGACTGTGATTGGACCGAATCATCTAAAGAGTCATATTTTAGTTTTTTAAAAAAACTCAAAAATCATTCGCATAAGAATATCTCCTGCACTTTAAGGCTTTACCCATATGCCTATAAGTCAAAACTAGGTGTCCCACCAGTAGATAGAGCCACACTTATGTGTTATAACCTTATTTCTCCATTATCTAATGAAAACAAAAATTCTATCTTAGAGGCTGAAGAATTAGAGAAATATCTAAAACAGGAAGACGAATATCCTTTAGCTTTAGACATAGCCCTGCCCATTTTCAATTGGATTCAAGTGTATAAGAACAATAAGTATTCAGGGTTAATTTCCAATGCAGATTTTGACGTAGATCGTTATTCTGATCAAATAAAGCCACTATGGCGTGAAATAACCGAATCTAAAGAAGTTAACGGAATTTATCTTAAAGCTGGGGACAAGTTGAAAATCGAACGCGTGTCTAAAAAAGAGATACTCAGTTCTATATCATTACTTAAATCGCACTTGAAATTTTCAAAAGAAACTCGAATTACTCTTTTCCATCTAGATACTCAGAACTCATCTTCGTATGACACTAAAACGATGCATACTCTTATTAATACATTTAACTAGTCTAACTACAATTCTAGCATGTGGCCCATATTATCCGCAAGGAGAAGACTTGCGTTTTAGCCTGTTTGAACCTGAAGTCTATGGTTTTTATAATTACACTAGTTTTTATTATTCTGCTCATAGCTTTAGATCTTATGAAGACTTCTTTTCTGGTGCTGACGGTAAATGCGAAAACATAGCTATGTGGGAACTCAGGTGCACAGGAGATGTGAAAGAGGAAGATATCATGGAGGCCGTTTATGAATCTTCATATTCTATAGATACCAAAAACATCACAAACACTTTCGTAAAACACCTATTAAATGAAGACATTGCTGGCTATGAATACTTAAAGTTTGCGTGGCAATGTTCTTCTTCAAATCAATTCCTACAAGATCCTTGGGAAAAAAATTACGGAAGTATTCAATTCAGAACCAATCTCATAGAACAAGCTGTAGATAAAGCAAGAAAAGCTTCTGATAAAGGTTTAAAAAAACGCTATGCATTTCTAGCTATAAGAGCCTCATATTATGACGAAAACTGGAAATTGATTAACGAGCTCTATGAGACTTATTTTTCTAATAACAAAAACAAAACTATCATAGACAGATGGGCTACTTTCTTCAAAGCTATTGCTGAAGAAGACTACCTAAATAGTCTAGTATATGCTGCTAAGACTTTCCAAGACACGCCAGACAAACGTTTTAGGATTAACCAAATATTCAATCCAAAAAACGGTTGGAAATCGGCTATTTGCTTAGCCAAGACTAATGAAGAGAAAGAAGCGATCTGGTTACTTGAAGGAATTTCTAAACATAAAGATGCTACAGAAAGCATCAAAGCTATTCTAAACTTAAACCCAAAAAGCAACAGCTTAAAGTTCTTAGTTCAACGAGAAATAAATAAACTAGAAGACTGGATCCTTACTCCGTATTTCACGGAATTTCAGCCTTCTCTATACAGACTAGTAGACCAAGAAATATGGGAAAGTGTAAAAGATCCAGTCCCTTATACGTCTGATCATATTAATAAACAGGTGTTAAAGGATAGAGCTCAAGCTAATAACCTCCTGGTTTTGTTAAATAGCAATAGTTCCATTAGAAATTCAAGAGATTCTTATTGGCTATCTGTAAAATCTAACTTACTCTACCTGAGCGGAAACGAAGCTAAATGTATTTCCTTAATAGAATCCGCGTTAAGAACCACCAAATTTCACACTAAGGCTAAAAGGCAGTTAAGAATGCTCTACTTTCTAGCAAAATTAAAATCAAAAAAACATCTGAATACTACAGAATCAGAGGAAATAAATCGGCTCTTAAGAATTGAAAAAAACAATGGAAATGGTGCATTTTTATTCGCTTATGCCAGAGAGTTAGAGTTTCAAGGAAAAACAACAAAAGCCGCCTTATTACTGTCTCTTATACACATCTGACGCTGCCGACGAATAGAGAGGTGTA
>CAJXOV010000557.1 GCA_913057815.1 uncultured Flavobacteriales bacterium | reverse complement strand
CAGCGTCAGATGTGTATAAGAGACAGTTCTATAGGAGTATCTTTTTTTGAATTCAATAATTCTTTAGCTAAACTTTTTTTAAACATGCTTAGTTTCTGTCTTTAGTGATGGAACAAAGAAAAGATAAGTTCTGCACCTATATCCTACATGAAAATGTAGTTTTTGGACTTGACTTTAGAGTTAGTTGATTATTTAAGCTAGCCCAAACTCATTAATTTCGAATTCTATCGATGTCCCATTCTCAGAAACAATTTCCATAGTAGCATCTAATTTCGACATAAATGCTTGGATGAGACTATAACCAAATGAATCACTTTCATCTATCTTAAAGTCCTTAGGCATGCCTATCCCGTTGTCCTTTACTTTGAGAAATAAAACTGATTCTTTTTGGTACAAGTAGATAGCAATGTTACCTGAGACATTGTCTGGAAAAGCATACTTTAATGCGTTTGTAATCAATTCATTTATAATTAGCCCTATCGGTACTACAGTATCCACATCTAGTGTCAACTCTTCAATCTCAGATGAGAAAGTAACAAGCTCGCCCACTTGATATGTCATTAATAGATTTTGAATTAAATTCTCGAAATAGGGTTTCATTTTAATCCCTGTCAAGTTATCTTTAGTATATAAATGCTGGTGAATGAGCGACATAGAGTTGACCCTGTTAGTGCTTTGAGTTAGAGCTTCTTTAGCCAATTCATCTGTTGATTCTCTCGACTGCCAACTTAATAATGAAGACACTATTTGCAGATTATTCTTAACTCTATGATGGATTTCCTTGAGCAAGGTGTCTTTGTCATGGAGTAGTCCTTCATTCTTGATTAAGGCCTTAGACAATTCTCTTTTTTTAGTTCTAAGTTTAGAATATAGGAAGGCCAAAGCAGACAGAAAAAGTAAGGTGATTCCAAATCCTTTAAGAAGCCAGTTAAGATTTTGAGTTTTTATATTTAGCTCTTCTGTTTGTGATTGTATTTCTTTTTCTTGTTCTCTTTTTCGGTATTTGGCTTCTAAATCATGAACTAAGAAATTTTGATTTCGTTTGAATTTTAACGCTTTGAGGCTATCAAGTTCCTTAATAATTGTCAAAGCCTGGATGTCATTTTTGGACTTTAGAAAATCAAGCTTTACTCGGAGTAACTTTACTAAACTGATAACATCATTCTCTCTTTCTATTTCCATTCTCAGAGTTTCGAATATTGAATTGAAACTTGACCTGCTAAGTGAACTTGATTTAACTCTTAACTCTAGAATCCGGATATCCTTGTAAATGTGGAGGTTTTTAAATTCATCTTTTTTAGCCAATAGTTCTTCTAAAATTGAGTTCTCCACTTTATTACCCAACATAAGTTGAGATTGTAACTTCAATATTTTAAAAGCTGAAACTGAGCGTTCATTGAATTGATTAGGAGAAATAGTAGCTAGAGCAGAGTCAGCGTAATTTATAGCCTTATGATAGTCACTTAACGCGAATTCTATAAAGCCTAAGTTACAGTATGACTTAGCCTTCGAAGAACTGAGTGCATAGAAATTACAAGTGTCTAGACAGTACTTCCCATATTCTTTTGACTTTGAGTAATTCCCTTGCTTTCTAAAAATTTGAGAAATGTTTAATAACAGGCTGTAAATTTTCAGCTTATCTCTTCCGTTTTCAGGGTTGACATAATCCAAACCTTTGATAGCGTATATCAATGCAGAATCTAACTCGTTTAGTTCAGATAGTATTTTAGAGTACGACCGAAATTTTTGAGGAAGACCAATAGAATCTTTAGCTTGTATAGAAATAAGAAGAGCTTTTTTTTGATACACCCTTGCACTATCTAATAGTCCTGTGGTGAAATAAATGTCACCAAGTAAAGAATTGAAAGTGGTTTGATTAATTAAATCTAGGTTTTTGTCTCTTAATCTTTCGATTACTAGTTTTTTGGCTTCCTCAGGTTTAGAGTTCATTATATTTAGTTGAACTAAGGCTAATGTAGATTCATTTGTGACAGTTTGGTTCTGTGAGGTTTTAGCAAGGTTATATGCAGCATGATATGCTAACCTAGCTTGATTTATATTCCTATGCTTGAGTAAGTTTTCAGCTTTAATCATAGCTATTTCGCTTTGATCATATTGAGAGAATGTACTTTCAGTACTAAGATGAAAGTCG
The DNA here is from genome assembly GCA_913057815.1 of uncultured Flavobacteriales bacterium. GTDB lineage: Bacteria > Bacteroidota > Bacteroidia > Flavobacteriales_D > Sanyastnellaceae > ASP10-05a. The sequence continues at coordinate 124 of CAJXOV010000557.1, read as the reverse complement.
ATGTATTTAATAAATTCGTCTTGTTTATTATCCTTGATGAGAGATTCTACTTCAATTCGAATTTCATCTAGAGACTGAGAGCACAACTTTCCAGAGAATAGAACCTGTCTCTTATACACATCTG
>CAJXOV010000556.1 GCA_913057815.1 uncultured Flavobacteriales bacterium | reverse complement strand
TCTACACCTCTCTATTCGTCGGCAGCGTCAGATGTGTATAAGAGACAGACTTTTAATTCAGCACCTCGTTGATCGAAGACAGATATTTTAGCTTTTTCAGCTCTGGTTTCAAATACAATATTGGTTTGTGTAGTAAATGGATTCGGATAATTGTGAATCTCTATTTTTTCTGTAAATCGTTCTTCTTTTTCTATAGAGGTATCACATCCTAAAAGTATTGGAATGTATGAAAAGTCGTTAAACATTAAGGCGCTCACATCATCTTCAGAAACATTGAACCAATCCATTAGAATTGAACCATAAACTGATCTAAAGTCAAACTGCATAGGAACTCCATCTTGGTCAAAAACTTCGGTAGGAATTTCTGGATTGTTTCCAAGAATAGTTGGATTGACACAAGGTCCGAAAACCATTAATGGTGCGGCAGTTCCATGATCTGTTCCTAATCCTTCATTTGATCCGATCTGTCTTCCAAATTCAGAGAATGTCATTCCTAGTACTCTTTGGTCAAGACCTAAAGATTGAAGATCTTGTTGAAAAGTAGCTATGGCTGAAGATAGTTGTCCAAGGAGAGCAGCATGATCACCTACAGTAGTGTCTCCATCTTCTACTTGGTTAGCATGCGTATCAAACCCTCCTAAAGTCACTACATAAACGCTAGTTTGTAATCCTCCAGAAATCAGGTTGGCTACTATTTTTAGTTGTTGAGCTAAACTATTGTCATCATCATATTCTGCTATGTTGTTTCCACTGTCTGCAGCACCTTGTACAGATTCTGCATAGGCATTAGTTTGAAGAATAGATGTCTCTAAAAAATTTAATTCGGATCCATAACACTCATCAGTAGGCCAGTTTCCGGAAGCTCCTTCTATCAATGCTTCATTTCCTGTAACCCCATTTACTGCTAGACTATAGTTTCCGGTAATTCCTTGACAAGTTTCAGAAACCAATGAGCCTACAGTTATGGCAAAAGGGTCGGGACATGAACTAGTTGGATAACCTTCAGGATATCCAGGGAAATCTTGTTCGAAATATCTTCCTAACCATCCAGTTTCCAGAAACTCATCTGCATCAGAAGCGGTGTTCCAAATATCCATCGATCTAAAATGAGACCTGTTTTGATTTGGATAACCAACACTCTGAATAATATTTAGTTTTCCATTGTCATAAAGGTTTTTTAATCCTGTCATGCTAGGGTGCATTCCTACATCATCAGTCAATGGTAAAATTGAAGATTCAGGCACGAGCACATTGCTACGCACAGAAACTAAATTACTGTATTGATCAACTGGAATAATAGTGTTTAAGCCATCATTCCCTCCATTCAATTGTATTAAAACTAGTACTCTGTCAGAATCACCATTTGATGCGCTAGAAATACTAGGCATAGCTAAACTAGAAACTCCGAATCCATTAAGTAGTACAGGAATAGTTCCTACTGCTGCCGAGGCTTTTATAAATTTTCTTCTTTTCATAGTTAATAGATTAAGCCAAGAATGATTCAGGCAAGGTTAAACATCCATAAAGAAATAAGTTGGTTTTATTTCTTATGCTTTCTAGTAAATCTGGATTGTCGGGGTCGTCTAAAAAGTTTGTGTATTCTACATTCCATTCAAAATCAGGAAGCCCTTGTAATAAATATAATTTTAGATAAATTTTCTGAGCGATAGTAGCCGGCCTTGCAAAAAGGAAGTTGGTTACATCATCAATAAGAATATTCACATCCGAAGGTTCTGACATGGTGTTCACAAAACCTAAAGTGTCTATAAAAATAGTTTCTCCCTCTATGTCTAACCCATCGAATATTAAAGCTGGAGGAATCACCATTCTGATGGGAAGGGTTACCGAATTAATCCATTTTCGGTAGAAAAGTGGAGCTTGATAATATGCCTGCCACCCAGCTACACTTGGAGGATTGAAATAGTCCATTTGTAATAATGGCGTTGCAAAAGCTAATCCCAACCATGTATCATACTGCTGAACTAAATCTTCATCAGAAATTTGAACATCGAATTGATTTAAAAGTCCCATGATGGAATCAATTGGATTTTTAATCATGCACCCAACTACTTCAGCATCATAGAAATGTGCGCTTTTAAAAAGTGCTTCTAATACTGGCTTAATTTCATAGTCATTGGCTATTAGAATATCCGCCATTGGTTGAATCATATTGGATTCTACAGAATCGTCTATGACATAATGAACAAAGAATCTATAGAGTTTTCTGCAGATGCTGTCTCTTATACACATCTCCGAGCCCACGAGACCTCTCTACAT